>NZ_JBZXDY010000007.1:0-191109 GCF_058725285.1 Flavobacterium sp. DW-iso2
ATTTATATTTTGTACTCATTTAATTAATATTGTGTTTACTTTGTGGGCACGAGCGAGACGCTCGCGCTAGCATACGCCTAGCATACGCTCAAGCCAGCAGGGGGCTTTTGAAACCTGATTTTTTTGAATCTAAAATTTCAAAAAACTATACCATCTTTTAAATTTATAATTTCAACAAAATTTATATTTTTTAAAACTGGAATTAATAATTTATCTATACTCATTTTCTATTCTGATAAAAATAATAATTCTATATCGCGCTATCGGGGTTTTATTCAAGAAATTCCTGCTTATAAAATTCTAATTTAAAATCTTCATAGATACTAAATGCTTCTTTTAATATTATTTCTAAATCCTCATAATTACGGAATTTAGGTTTTTTAATATTCTCTTCTACATTAAAACCTTCTGCAAATTTTATCAGTTTATATAATCTACCAAAAACACTTCCAGTAATTAAATAGTCTTTTGCAATCTCAGTTGCACCTATAATCAATTCAACATTGCTGTATTTTAAGCATATGTTCAAATAAAATTTTATCCCATTATTTGTTTCTTCAATCTTAAAAAAATCATTATTTTTTACATATTTAGATTTATAGCCAAGACCAGCTATTAAAATTAAAACTTCATTATTGGAATAGTTCAATCTATCCTCAAATTGAAAATCAGCACTTAAAACCTCATATCTATTTACGAAATCAATGTTTTTATATAGATTATATTCATTACTATTTATTTCCATAATTATTAAATTTATTCTGGTTTAAAACGTATTTCGATATTATACTTTGGGCTACTTGCTAAATCAATATAGTCCCCCGCTAGCGCGAGCGTCCCGCTCGTGCCCACATTATAAATCAATTCACGTCTATCTCTAAAAGTGTTTGGTCATTATTTCCATAATTTCTAGCACTGCTGTATTTCCAACCTATTGGATCAGTTACAAAACCTGATTCAACAGGATTTTGATGAATATAGTTAAGCTTTTGCTCAAAAACCTTTAGCGACCAAATCTCTATTGGATGATTATCTTGTTGCCACCCGAGCCTGAAAGTGCGAACTGGCGAAGCAAAATTGTCTATGCTTTACATTGCTATTTTTTTTACCTGCTCGTTCCATCATCCAAAGCACCCCCGATAGCGCAATTGTATTGTTAGTTCTTGGTTGAAAAGTAGGAGACTCAAATTTGAATTCGTAACTTTGAGTAAATCAAAAAAACTAATGAAAAAACCAACCAATAAATTACCGCATTTTGAACTAAGTGGTAGCTCTTATTTTCGCGTAATTCATCAATTTTTAGACTTTACTCTTTTAGCAAGCCAGCATCTAAATAAAAACTTCGGTTTTTCAAGATTTATGGCTTATGTAGAATCTCTTAAATTGTTTTTATTAGCACGAAGAAAAATTGTTTCAATATTTCTTTTCTTAGCCATTTTGTTTATTGCTACTTCCTCGTATGCTGTTTCTTCCCTAGCTGTATTCATAATTACCTCTTTCACTTTTAGTTGGACTCTTTTTCTTTCTTCATCTAAAAAATAGAACCCGAAGAGCAATTATAGGTAAATAAATTATCCGAAACCTTACAAACTCTTTATTTAACTTCTACGAAATTATCCTATTTCACAACTTGCTTCATGAATAATCGGGAAATTACAGGAATTAGCAATAAAACAAAGTTCATTTGCTTTTTTATGTAAAGTGATCGCTTCTGCTACTTTATCTTTTTGTGTTATGGTCACTTTTGGATACAAGCGAACTTCAATAAAGCGTCCGCTTCCGTTATCTAAAACTTCAAGTGTAGCCTCAGCATTATCAGTGTATGAAAGCACTTCGATTCCGTTTTGAGCACATACATATAAGTACGACATCATATGGCAGGAAACCACACTACTTAGGAGCAAATCTTCTGGATTATACAAATTTGGATCTCCTTTGAACGCTTTGGCGGCTGAAACATTCAAAATCGGCTTCCCTTCAATGGTAACGGTATGGCTTTTACTGTAAATTTTAGAAGTTGAAACCTCGTCGTCTTTGGTGGAAAACCAATTCAATTTTGCTTTAAATAAATGTTTGAAACCCATTGTTTTCTTTTTATTCCAAAAGTAATCAAAAACCGTAACAACGATTACTTTAATTAAAAAATGCCCCCCTTTTCAAATTATAAATTTTGTAGTTTTGTCTTTCTACATCTCTATAATAAAGTGAAAAACAAACTATCCAACATACCTCCAATACCAGCCGTACTTTTCGCAATAATAAGTGTTCAGTCTGGTGCAGCAATTGCAAAAACTCTTTTCCCTGCCATCGGAGCAGCTGGAACTGCCTCCCTGAGAATAGGTATTTCGGCTATCATACTCTTCGCAGTTTATAGACCAAACCTTTTCAAGATTACCCCTAAACAATGGAAAGTTGTAATTCCTTATGGTTTGTGCCTTGGAGCGATGAATTTAATTTTTTACATGGCAATAGAGCGTATTCCCATTGGACTAGCGGTAACACTAGAATTTATTGGCCCGTTACTGGTTGCTGTTTTTGGATCAAAACGTTTCATTGATTATTTGTGGGTACTTCTGGCAGCAGCAGGAATTGTTTTGATTGCTCCGTGGACAAATAACGGAATAAACGTTTTAGGTGTTTTATTTGCTTTATTGGCAGGAGCCTTTTGGGCTTTTTATATTGTTTTGGGCGGGAAAGTTTCAAAAGTAATGAAAGATGGAGAAGCAGTTGCGACCGGAATGCTCTTTGCTTCACTATTGATTGTGCCTTTTGGAATTATGGGAAACGGATTCAGTAATCTCACCCCTACATTTCTTTCTTTAGGAGTAGCGCTTGCTCTTTTGTCTAGTGCCATTCCTTTTACATTAGAAATGAAAGCACTTGGCCAACTTCCAGCTCGTACATTTAGTATTTTAATGAGTTTAGAGCCGGCGGCAGCTTCTATTTGCGCGCTGATTTTCTTGCAGGAATACCTTGCTCTTAACGAGGTGGTAGCTGTTGTTTTTGTAGTAGTCGCTTCCGTTGGATCAACACTTACTGCCAAATCGCAAACCTAATGTTAATTTTAAAATTGCCATAAGCCAAAGCGATATTACAGCGGTTCTGTTCTTTAATTAATTTTATTCCCTACTTCTCGAATTTCTCTTCGCAATTCCCTAAACATATCCTTTAAACTCTCTGAACTCAAATCATCTGGTGTAAACTCATTAGTAGCGATACTGCAGGCATACTGCCAAATTTCCAGAATCTCCGAAGCTTTAATTTCATACGGCAAATAAATCGTATTGTCAGAATGTAGCATCAATGCGTTTTTTCCGTTTTTGTTCAGTCGTTTGTACACTATTCCCTGACTTTTAGTGATCACGATATACGTTTTTCCGTCCATTACATCACCCAATCGTTCTACATATTGCCCTACGATAAACGAACCTTTCTTATGTGGCGGCATCGAATCTCCATCTACAGGAAAGGCTCGGAATTTTCCGTTTCGTAAAAACGGAAGCGAAATATGTTGTAAACTTTCTATAAATTCCGGATCGGCATACCCGCTAAGATACCCTGCCTGCGCTTTATGAGGAACAATTTCTATAATATTTTCCCCTTGCTGGTCAACGGTTATGGGTAACAATATCCTGTTGTCTCCCAGTTTTAGCAAGTCTTCAATGGGTATTTTCTGTACGTCAACCGAGAGTAAAATATCAATACTGACATGAAAATAATACGATATTCTCTTCAAAATATCATACGGAGGTTCAGAGCTACCGTCTTCATATTTGACATACCTTCCTCTTGTAATCAAAAGATTTTGAGCTAGTTTTTCCTGAGAAATACCCTTTTTAATTCTTAGCTGTCTGATGTTGTCGGAAAATAAAGACATAGTGATTTTGTTATAATTTGTAACAGCAAATATACTGTATTTTGTTATAATCTGTACTAATTTTGTAGTTCAAATTTGCCGGAAAAAATTTTAGATGAAATGGATAGATGTACAATTTGAAAAACAAAATCAATATGGCAAGGTCAATAGTACACATGGATATGGACACTTTTTTTGTGTCCTGCGAAAGGTTAACCAACTCAAAACTAAATGGTTTACCACTTATCATTGGTGGTGGTGACAGAGGTGTGGTCGCTTCTTGTTCTTATGAAGCCCGAACGTTTGGTGTTCGCTCTGCGATGCCCATTAAAATGGCGCTGCGCCTTTGTCCGCAAGCAAAAGTTATGAAAGGAGACATGGAATTGTATTCTAAATTATCCCATGATATTACTCAAGTTATTGAAGAGAAAGCACCTATTGTAGAAAAAGCAAGCATCGATGAATTTTACTTGGACATTACAGGAATGGATCGGTTTCATGGTTGTTACCAATGGACTAACGAACTCTCACAATCCATTACAAAAGAAACAGGATTGCCTTTAAGTTTTGCACTATCTGTTAACAAGACGGTTTCAAAAATTGGAACCGGAGAATCAAAACCAACTGGAAAACTAGAAATCCCAGAAACTATGGTGAAAACGTTTTTGAATCCGTTGTCCATCCAAAAAATTCCCATGGTTGGCGACGTTACTTTTCAATTGCTGTCGCGCATTGGCATTCGAACCATACAAACACTTTCAGAAATGCCCGCAGAAGTGCTGCAGCAAATGATAGGTAAAAACGGAATCGATATTTGGAAAAAAGCAAACGGTATTGACAACAATCCGGTGGAGCCTTATACAGAGAGAAAATCAATTTCGACGGAACACACCTTTGGACAGGACACTATCGACATTCAAAAATTAAAATCAATTCTGGTAGGTATGGTCGAAAAACTCGCTTTTCAGTTGCGTTCAGAGGAATGGCTTACCTCCACGGTCGTGATAAAAATACGCTATTCTAATTTTGATACCGAAACAAAGCAATGCCGAATCCCATACACTTCGGCTGATCATACTTTGACAAGAAGTGTCACCGAATTATTCGATAAGTTGTATCAGCGTCGCATGCGGTTGCGGCTAATTGGTATTCGCTTTAGCGGATTAGTTCGCGGAACTTACCAAATCAATATGTTTGAAGATACGGAGGAAATGTTGTCGTTGTATCAGGCGATGGATCGAATGAAAAAACGCTACGGTTTTGATGCTGTAGCCCGTTGTGCCGGTGCCACTCTCAAAGTAAAAAACAAATAATGTACCTCAACTGTCACTCTTATCACAGCCTGCGTTATGGTACTATTCCCTTAACTGAATTAGTGCAACTGGCCGCCGCATGCGGTGTAAAAGCCATGGCATTAACTGATATCAACACGGTTACTGGTATCTATGATTTTATCAAAGAATGTCAGGCTGTTGCTATAAAACCCATCGTTGGAATCGAATTTAGATACAACAACAAACTGCTTTACATTGGCTTAGCCAAAAACGCAGCAGGCCTTGCCGAAATGAACCGTTTTCTGACCCAGCATAATTTTGATAAAACGCCTCTACCCGCTCAAGCACCGGAATTTCATAATGTAAGTATTATATATCCAATCGAGAATGCCCCTGATGTTTTTAGAGATTTTGAATTTTTGGGTATGCGTCCAGAGCAGCTTCCTATGCTATTTCATAATCAATGGAAAAGCAAGCTGGATAAAATGGTGGTTTTACAGCCGGTGACTTTCCGGACTAAGAGAGAATTTAACCTACATAAAATCCTTCGGGCAATTGATACCAATGTCATTTTATCAAAACTTACCGAAGCTGATTATTGCCAAACATCAGAAACGATGATTCCATTGGAAAACCTATTGGAAAAATTTAGCGATTACCCCCAAATTATTGAAAATACAGAAAGCATCATTGCCGAATGTAATTTTGAATTCGAATTCAAAACACCCAAAAACAAAACCAATTATACAGAAAGCGGAGAAAACGATATCCAACTCCTGACAAGCCTTGCCAACCAAGGATTAATAAAGAAATATGGCAACAATAATCTTCCGGCACGCGCTAGAGTAGAGAAAGAATTGAAAGTCATCCATGAGTTAAAATTTAGCGGTTATTTTTTAATCACCTGGGATATTATTCGCTACAGCAACAGCATGGGATTTATGCATATTGGTCGAGGAAGCGGTGCCAACAGCATCGTGAGTTATTGTCTGGGTATTACAGCTATTTGCCCGCTCGAACTGGACTTGTACTTTGAACGTTTTTTAAACCTGAATCGCAAAAGTCCGCCCGATTTTGATATTGACTGGAGTTGGAAAGAACGGGATATTATTCTCGAATACATTTTTAATCGGTACGGTCGAGATCATGTGGCTTTTTGTGGTACGAATGTAGAATTCAAATACCGCTCGATATTCCGCGAAGTGGGTAAAGTTTTTGGTTTACCCAAAGAAGAGTTGGACGCACTGGCTAAAAATCCAATGCAGTTACACGATAACAATTCGGTAGTTGCATTGGTACAGAAATACGGTATGCTGCTCGAAAAATACCCCAATCAACGGAGCATGCATTCTTGCGGAGTATTAATTTCAGAAGAACCTATTACAAATTATACGGTTTTAGAAATGCCGCCGAAAGGCTTTCCCATTGTGTTGTTTGACATGCACATTGCCGAAGATATTGGTTTTGAAAAATTTGATATTCTAAGCCAGCGTGGTATTGGTCATATTGATGATACCGTAAAACTAGTTCGAAAAAACCGCGGGATAGAAGTCAATATTCGAGATACGGCATTGTCCAAAAATGAAGCAAAATGCAATGCGTTTTTAAGCACTGGAAAAACTATTGGCTGTTTTTATATCGAAAGTCCCGCCATGCGTGGCTTATTACGAAGACTCAAATGTGAAGATTATAAAATATTAGTTGCTGCATCCTCGATTATTCGTCCGGGAGTAGCACAAAGCGGTATGATGAAGGAGTACATCTTTAGACACAACCACCCCGATCAATTCGAATATTTCCACGAAACATTCAAAGAACATCTGGGAGAAACTTATGGCGTAATGGTGTATCAGGAAGATGTGATCAAAATTGCACTACACTTTGCAGGAGTTCCCGCCTCAGATGGAGATATTCTACGTCGGGCGATGAGTGGCAAAGGACGCTCCACTGCAGCATTGCAAAAAGTAAAAGACAACTTCTTTGCGTGCTGTGCCCTAAAAGGACATCCTTTAGCGCTCAGTCAGGAAATATACCGACAGATAGAGTCTTTTGCGGGTTACTCCTTTTGCAAGGCACACTCGGCCTCTTATGCAGTCGAAAGTTATCAAAGTTTGTACTTGAAAGTGTATTACCCCGTAGAATTTATGGTGGCGGTTATCAACAACCAAGGCGGTTTTTACAGAACGGAAGTGTATGTACATGAGGCAAAAATGTCCGGCGGCATCATTAATACTCCTTGTGTAAATAAAAGCGAGTATGAAGCGACCGTTTATGGCGTTGACGTTTATCTCGGTTTGATGCAACTCGAAGGACTCGAATCTAAAACAGCGCATCGTATCATTGCAGAGCGCAATACGAACGGTGAATATCAATCGCTCGAAGATTTCATCAATCGCATTCCGATTGGTATAGAGGGAATCCAGATCTTGATTTTCATTGGTGCCTTCCGTTTTACATCCAAAACAAAAAATCAATTGCTTGTCATTGCCAGATTGATTCTTGTGAATTTCAAACCGGAAAATCGGAATTTAATGTTGCTTCAAGAACCGGTTAAGGAATACATGCTTCCGGTACTGGAACGTTCTCCTTTTGAAGACGCCTTCGACGAAATAGAATTACTCAGTTTTCCGGTTTCCTGTTCCCCTTTCGATTTGTTGCAAACAAAATACCGCGGTACTGTATTAGCCAAAGATTTATTGCAGTATCATAAAAGAACGGTAAAAATGCTGGCGTATCTTATTTCGAGGAAACACGTCCCTACTAAAAGAGGGACAATGTATTTTGGAACCTGGATTGATGCCAAAGGAGAATTCTTTGACACAGCTCATTTTTCTGATAGTTTACAGAAATATCCTTTTCAGGGCGGAGGTTGTTATTTGTTATTGGGAACTGTGGAAGTCGATTACCACTTCCCTACTATTACCATAAGCAAAATGGCCAAAATGCCGTTCATCCCAGACCCTCGATATTCTAATTCCACCGACAGACAATACAAAGCGCATCAGCAAATTAAAGAAGATGTGAGCATGACCCACCGAGCGCCTTATCCGCAGGAAGTCAATCTGCCACGGTATAAGATGTCTTAGTGATTTAACAGCATACCATTTAAGGCCAACGCTAATCAAATACAATCATGTTAAGGAAATTGTTGTGAATTGGAACGGATACAAAGTCAGGAGATATTTGCCCACTTAAGTGAATTTAGGAACTCTTCAGGAAGCTGCCAAGTGATAGCGAAATTTTAGAAACTTAATTTTTAAACATAAAAAAACCGCTAATTTTGAGCGGTAAATTCTATTTCTCAGTTACTTGACTTTTAGGATCTTTTCTACAGTCAAAAATCCGTAAAATCCAAATTGTATCTTCTTCTACAGTGTAAATCAACTTGTAATGACTGACAATAATCCTCCTACATTCTAGTTCTATTTCATCTTGTTGGTATTGTTCGGTAAAAACCAATTCTCTTCCTGCCTTTAAAATAGCATCTTTAATATTTTTTGCTCCTTGTGGCGAGACTACTTTGTAGTGGTTGTGAATTATTTTTAATTGCTCTTTCGACTTATTCGTCCAAATTACTTTTAATCTACCCATTACCAGTTTTCTGATTCTTTTTCTAAATCTTCTTGAGTAGTAAACTCACCTCTTTTTATTTCGGCTATTGCTTCTTTCAATTCCTCTTTGTAAGCAATTTTTGTTAGTGGTTTTCCATCGACTGAATAAGCCACAACTTCCTCTTCCCAGTAACTTTCCATTACCGCTTTTACTACTTTCAAAAGACGTTCATCGGCTTGATTGATGTATTGTAACAGACTGTCTCTTAATTCTAAAGCTCCCATGATTACTCCTTTTTTATATATTCCAAAGATAGCTGTTTTATTTTGTATTCCTTTTTAGTCTTTTGTTATTTTATTTAATCGGAGTTCGAATAAACGAAACAACGGGATCCTAACAGTAACTCTAAAATAATTGCCACAGATTCACAGATTAAAAAATTATTTTTATCATCTGTGAATCTGTGGCCAAAAAAAATACATGAAATAAGGCAATTTAATATACTAATTCCTCTTTATGTTTTTTAATAAAATCAGCCCATCTTGTTGGCTCTTTTCCTGTGATTTCAAAAAAGTTATCGAAAGTATCACTGGCTCCAGGAATAGTTCCGTTTGCATGTTGTTTCCAATGATCATATACACAGTTCATATAAGCCATATCTGCTCCAGCATCTTTCATTTTTTGTAAAAAAATCTCAGGCGAAAGTGGCTCGTATCGAAAAGGCTTCCCTAGAATTGATGTCATTAATTCTGCAATTTCATCAAAGGTTTTTGCGTCATAACTAAGTCTGTACGTTTTGCCACTATGCAATTCCGGATGAGCTAGAGCTAATGCCGCAACTTGTGCCACATCATCAACGTCGACCCAACTCAAACAGGCACAGTCAACATAGGCATTAAGGACTCCTTTGTTTGTTGCTTTTTCGCTTCCATAGCTTAATAAATTTTGCATAAAATCCTGAGGGCGTAGATGCGTAAAGGAAAAACCACCCCACTCAACATATCTTTCTACCAACTGATGCCACACCCAATGCCCTACAGTTGCATCATCAGGTCCACAAGCTCCTAAATGTACAACATGTTTAATCCCTGCTTTCTTAGCATTGTCTAATAATACCTTACTTTGGCGTAACATGTCAACAGTATAAGCTGTTACCATAAACAGACGATCTATACCTTCAAAAGCAGGCAAGTGTGTACTGTCGTCATCAAAATCAAGAATGACCGTGGCTATTCCTCTATTTGTAAATGGAACTGCTTTTTCTTTAGATCGTACTGCTGCAACTATTTCTATTTCATTATTAGATAAAAGAAATTCAATAGTTTTACCACCAACCTGTCCTGTTGCTCCAGTGATAAGTATTTTTGGGAGTTTTGTATTCTTCATTATCTATATGTTTGTTTGTCTTTTATAAATTATAGCCAAAGTTACAAATTAACCATGACTATGTGCTGCAGCTTTGATACTCATCGTTATAAGATATAGGCTAAATAGTCCGAAAATTAAGTCGAAAAGGCTCTATCGGTAGTGGCAAGCTCAAACAAACATTCGAAAAGTAAAGTTAGAAAGCTACATACTAAAAAGAGCAATAAAAACCTTTTCAAAGAACGGTTGCTGATTTACCTTCACTCTATCATCAATAGAACTGGAATCAAAACTATCGCAAAAATACTTTATGCTATTTTGGAACTACAATTTTTGCTTTGAAACCTTTATTAATTTGAGAGTCAAAAGTAATTATTCCGTTGACTGCCTGAATACGGTTTTCTGCATTTTGGAGCCCATTTTTCAACACTAGTTTTTCCGAGAATCCTATTCCGTTATCTGAATAGTCAATTTTTAGATTTTTTTGATCGCAATCAAACCCAATTACCACAAAACTAGCTTGGCTGTACTTCTTCATATTGACCATGAGTTCTTGTAATACTCTTTGCAACGCTATCTTTTTTTCAGTTTGAACTTTTGACCAATCTATTGGATTTCCGTTTTTAATAATGACTTCGGCACTGTCGCTTTTATAGCTACTTAGCATTTGTTTTAAATTCTGTTCAAAACTTTCTCCTGTCTCTATAGTACTATTCTCCCTAGAGAAATTTCGTGTTCTAATATATATTTTATCAAGACTATATATAAGTGTTTCCTTTTTTACCGGATTTTGTAAATCTTGAGTTTCGGCAAAAGTCATCGCATAAAAAACATCATTGGCGAGTTCATCATGGAGTTCTTTAGAAATTCGGGTTTCGGTATTATAACTCGCTTCTAAGCGTACTTGTCTGTTTCTATTTCTATAATAATTAATCAAATACGCTATAGTTCCAAGTAAAAGCAAGAATCCAAATACTAAGAGATACTTCTGACTTTTTTGTGTTTCCAGTTGGAGTAAAGTTTCTGCTCTTAGTCCCTTGTATTTGATATTTTCTAAAGTCGTTTTTCTCGAATCATACTTAATTTTAGCAAACTGATTTTTGGCATTGTTGCGTACTGTTTTAATACTATCGTTAAGATTGATGAACATAGTAGCATAATCATTTACTCCTTTTTCCAGATTGTAAGACATTAAGAATTCTAATGCCTCTAGTCGTTCATCAATACTTTGATGTTTTGTAGCTACTTTATAAGCCTGTAATGCATTCTCCTTCGATTTTTGATGATCTCTATTTTTATAAAAATCGGCCAAATGCAAATAGCTTTCAATACTCCCATAGGAATCATTAATTTTAGTCCTGATCGTTAAAGCCTGATTCATTAAGCTTAGTCCCTCTGGAATATGATTGTTTTTATAATAAGCAAATCCCAGATTATCAATAATCCTGGCTTTTCTATTCGGTAACGTATCTAAAATATCAGATTTTAAAATGGGCTGTAAAAGAGCAACAGCCTTTCCGTACTTTTTTTGTTCCATATAAACCGTGGCGATATTATTTAACGCTGTTGCTTTAGATACGGAATCGATTGCTGTTTTTAAAATTGTGGTAAAGTAGACAATAGCGTCATCGTAATTCATCAATTCTTCTGCTGCAATGCCAAATAAATTATTTACGGCCATTTGATATTGCAAATCATTATTTATATAAGGTAAAGCCTCCGTCAAGGTTTCTTCACTACTATAATAATCTCCATAGGTCTGCTGGATTTGAGCCATTACAATAACATTATAGGTAATATAAGGACTGCTCCCCTCAATTTCAAATAATTCTTTGGACTTATTATAATAATAGAAAGCACTATCGACTTTATTATTGCTATTAAACGAATCGCCTAGTTCAGAGTATTTTTGGGCTTGGATGCTACGTTTACTTTTATTGTTTTTAGCACTAGCAGAAACTGCTTTAGTGTCTTTTTGGCAAGATACGATCGAAAACAAAAGCAATAAAATATAAATCGAGGGACGCAGCATATAAAGTAACTTTACCCGAAAGTAGTATTTAATTGTAGATTAATACTTATAATTATTGATTTTTTGACGGTGTGGTAAAAATTATATCATCTCCTATCCGCCTTATTCTATTTCCACAGACCGACGGTACAACGCACATCAGTAAATTAAAAAAAAGTGAGCATGACGCGTCAAACCCCTTATCCACAGAAGGGAAATCCACCACGGCATAAAGTGACCAAGAGATGTTTTACGATGAAATTTTTAAAGTGGAATTTGTAATTAATTTAAATGATAAAATTTATTAATCAAATATTTCAGAACAAAATAAAGCACACTTACAACCACTGCTAAAGAAAGCAGGAAGCTAATCAGGTTTACCACAATATTAGGGATAAACTTCAATCTAGGATGCGTAAAGTAAGGTTCACGATGGAGTCTCTCGTGGATATTTTCTTTTACTATTTTTATTTTTTTCTTGATAATACTATTTTTTTACAAGCTACGCGTACCGCAATTATTTGAAAGAACACCCTATCGCTGTAGCTGGATTACTATTTACAAAATCCATTTTGACCCTACTAAATTAAACAATTAATTTAATATACCGTAAACACGAAATAGAAAGAAGATCACATTTACATCTTCATTCCATCATTTAATCGCATTCTCTGTCCTTTCAAGCTATTGTTTTACTGGAAAATGGAACTTGAGCCACCACTCTTTCGGCAATTACAGTAATCGATCACTCCCTATTATTCTTAATTATACTATTTTTTAATTCTTTTTTGTTTTGTCCTTATGTAACAATATCAACAGGATTTAGTGGGGAATTCCCAACCTGTATTGTACTGGTTATTTAAACATAACTACTTAATATTAAATATCCTAAAATAAAGCAAAAACACTAGCAGACTATAAAAATAAACTTTTCGTGTATTAAAAAAAGGTAGATTTATAAAATGGTAAATAAATTACTTCTTTTCCTGTTTCTGATTTCTCCGTTACTAAGTAATTCACAACAATATGTGGATCTCTTAAATATAAGCTATTCTAAATCGGGAGATACTAATTTTACAAACAGTTCTAAAAGTACTTCTATTTCTATTTTTGACTCTAAAATAACTTTGCCAATTGTTTTAAATGAAAAAACTGCCCTTATCACTGGGTTTGATTTCAATATTAAAAAACTACAATTATTTCCTGATTCTAATTTCAGTAATCTATACTATACTCGTCTTAAATTAGGTTTTGCCACAGACCACTCGGATAAATGGATCGGTACTTATGTCTTATTACCAATATTATCTTCGGATTATAAAAATATAAGTTCAGACGATATTTATCTCGGCGGTATTGCGGTATGGACTTATAAAAAGCGCAAGAACTTCAATTATAAATTTGGACTATATACTGGAAATGAAGCCTTTGGTTTTTATATTACTCCCTTAGTAGGTATTTACTATATCAGCCCTAATTCTGGTTTTGAAATTAGTGCACTAATACCGGGGCTCTTTGATGTGAATTTTGGTGTTTCCAATAAAACGAGACTCGGAATCGACTACAAAGGAAACTCTGAAACATTCAAAATTCAAAACGACAAAGCGCTAACAACTTATTTAGAAAATAATTCTTTAGAGTTTTCATCCTACCTCCAAAATAATTCGTTGGACAAAAATCTTCTTTTACGTTTAAAAATTGGGTATTCAACAAACAGTTATGATGTATACGCTGTTGACGATAAAATTAATTTATCAATTACTCCTTTTAAGTTTGGAAACAACAGAACTAAATTAAATTCTGAATTAGACTATAGTGCATTTTTAAAGGTCGAAGCTATATATCGATTCCCTATTTCTTCGAAATAGAATTGTTATTACATAAATTCTATTCGATAAAAAAACCGCCCTGTTCCTTTTAAACAAAACGACTTTGAATCTATTTTTTAGCGTGACTCCTAATCTAATAACTTATAATAGAACATTTCAGGAATGCCTTCTACTCCGACTTCGATCATCAATTTTCTCTGTGCTTCTGAATTGATTATTGCTTTAACCTTATCAATATCTGAGATTTAAAATATTAGTATTATCAAACCCTCAGACTATTGAGTCATTAATAGAACCATCTTACTGCTATACCTCTATCATCATACATCTTATGTAATGGATCAATGCCTTCTACATAACGAGTATCTTTTAATCTGTATTTCAAAGTTTTTTAGGCGCAACAAATTCATTTTATTAGTTACGATCTACATTCAGACTTTAACAACTTAATTCCATAAACAAAAACCTGTATTCTAAAATTTTATCCTATAGTGTACAATTATTTCTCCGTACATTTAAAATTTAATAACTGTATTACTTGCTTCTATATTTAATAAACGAATTTTTAGATTTTGTTTGATGTCACAAATCCTTTTTGTTAACAACAACCCACGATATAACTTTAATAGCGCTAAACAACTCATAAATTTTGATATCATAACATTTAAAACCGCTCTGAGGAATGATTTTTCAGTACCTTCACTAATTAACAAGTGTTTTACTTTATCTTCAATTATAATAACAAATATTTTTATTAATACACACTTATAAATGACCTTGCTACATAAAAAAAGAGTAGAAATTCTAAGTGTCGTAATTGGGGTTGTGGGGGTACTTAGCATTATAGGCTATCTATTCCAATTAAATTTTTATATGAATTTACCCTACCCCTTGTCCATACCGATTCATATAAATTCTTCAATAAATCTAATACTATTATGTATTTTATTATATTTTACAACTAATAAAAAAAACAGAGCTTTTGTTAAATATTGCTCAATACTAATCGTTACAAATGGGGTTTTAAACTTACTTTACATCCTACACCTAGATCTAGACGTTCTCAATTCATTTTCTTTTAATAATTTTTTTGATACTCTAATAATTGATCGGTATACCAATGTAAAACCTAGCATAGCGAGTGTACTTTGCTTTACATTAATAGGTTTTTCATTTCTGGGTATAATTTCAAAATATAAATTTTTTAATCAAACGGCACAAGCTGCTTTACATTTCGTTACCCTTATTTCATTTGTTGCAATATTAGGTTTGTCAGATGACCTCCCAAGTTTAGATCAACTCTACTTCTTTAGGAATTTTTCGATTTATGGTGCTTTTGTGATTATGTTATTGTCTATAATGATCTGTGGGGTTCAACCCCGTCTGGGATTTGCAGCAACATTTACTGGTTCTAAAATAGGACATGAAATTAGTCGTTCTATCTTTCCAAAAATATTAATCTCTTTCTTAGCCTTAGGATATTTAAGAACAGTGCTTGCAAAATCGAGCTTAATGAACGCAGCATCTGCAAATGCGCTATTGGAAAGTTTGTATATCTTAATTACATTACTTATAATCTACTATACTAAAGAGAATTTAAATAAAATTGACGACCAGAGAAAAGAAGCTGAACGTAAAATTATTTTAGCAAACAATAATCTTGAAAAAAAAATCACGGAGCGAACAACTAAGCTCACTAAACAAAATAAACAGTTAGAGGAATTTGCATATGTCGTGTCTCACAATTTTAGAGCACCGGTGAGTAATTTACATTCTCTCCTAGATATTTATAAAGAAGAGGAAACTAATGAAAACAAATATTTGCTGTTAGAAAAATTTGAAATAATAGTCAATAATCTTGATGTGACATTAAATGATTTGTTAAACGGCATTTCCGTTAAAAATGATTTGAAAAAGAAAAAAGAAAACTTATTATTCCATAACTGCTTTTTAAATGTAGTTGACTCTTTACAAGGAGATATTATTAAATACGGAGCTCTAATTACAAGTGATTTTTCGAAGGTGGCAGCTATGGAATATTCAGCTATATACTTAGAAAGCATAATTCAAAATCTTCTGAGCAATGCCTTGAAATATAGTTCTCCTCTACGAACTATCACAATTCATTTTCAAACCCACATCATTAACGATGGAGTAGTACTTACGGTTTCTGATAATGGAATAGGAATCGACTTAGAGGAACATGGAAAGGATATCTTTGGGTTTAACAAAATTTTCCATAAACATCCTGATGCCAAAGGAGTTGGACTTTTTCTCATTAAAGCCCAAGTTGAAGGAATGGGCGGTAGTATAAGCGTAGAGAGCAAAGTTGATATTGGAACAAAATTTGAAATTATATTTTAAAACTATCTTATGGACAAAAAATTAATTATTGCAGTTATTGATGACGATTCTATTTTCCAATTTATCGCTAAAAGACTGATCGAATCAATTAATTCTGAACACAAAACTATTATATTCTCAGATGGAAAAGATGCCATCGATTTTATCCATCATAACCTCGATGAAATCGACACTCTTCCTGATATTATATTTCTTGACATTAATATGCCAGTTATGAATGGTTGGCAATTCTTAAATAAATATATTGAACTCAAGTCGAAAATTGAAAAAGAAATAACGATTTATATCGTTAGTTCTTCAAAAAATCCGGATGACTTTATTAAAGCAGAAAACATACATCAAGCGACAGAATATATAGTCAAACCTATCAACCGCGAAAAATATACAAACATCCTAAATTCCTTTTGCAAATAAAACCTCCATTATTGTTTTATCTCATTAAAAGTTAAAAAAAAATATAATAGATATTAAAAAACCGCAAGAAGGTATGTTTTTACGGTTCTATAAATATCGTGAATTTATTCTACCAACTTATAATAGAACATTTCAGGGATGCCTTCTACTCCGGCTTCGATCATCAATTTTTTTTGTGCTTCTGAATTGATCATTGCTTTAGCCTTATCCATATCTGAGATTGCAAATACTAAAGTCACCACATTAGGATCATCCAAACTTCTTGCCATCCCTCTGTCAATTAAGCCTCCTTCCATTCTTTTGATTGTTCCTTCTTCATCATACACTTTGAGCCAAGCGTCAAAATCTTTTACACGATGGGTTACCATTAGTCTGTCTTTCAGATTTATTTTTGAGTCATCATTTCGAATTACTTCATAAAAGCCGAATTTAGGAGTACTCATTACACCCGCTTTCTTCATAGCATCCTTCAGGCTGGGCAGCATGCTAAAATCTTTTGCTTTATTGACATCGTTCATTTTATCAATTACCATGATGGTATTAGGATTATCCATCCCTCTACCAATAACAAAATGCGAAATTCCATAGGTCATTCGGATTGAATCGTGCGCATCATACGCTGCCCTCCATTTATTGTAATCAGCAACATCGTGTTTCATTACAATAACCTTAAAAGGCATGAATGCTATACTGGTAATATCAACCTCTTCCATTGTACTCATTTCCGCTACTTTTTCAGTTTTATTATTTTTACATGAAAAGAATGCAACAGTAGAAACTATTACTAAAATTGACATCATCAATTGTTTACTATTTTTCATCTTATTATTTTTAAAGTTAATTACGCTAAGTAAATATAACGATAAATGCTGAAAATCAGATACTTAAATTTTTTTTTGATTCAAAAAAATAAGAGTAGAATTTATATTACTTTCTCTCCCGTAGCGATTTCAGAACGGCACATATTTCCATAAAAAAAAGTCTCGTTACTGATAACGATACTTTTCTAACCTTTTAAAAGCTATTAATTTAGAATTATTAATTAGATGTCCAAGTATTATCCTGTGGTGTAGCATCCATAAAAAGTCCGCCATCTAGTGTTACTGACTTCATCTTTTTAGTTCCTTTAAAACTAATCGTTGCTGTTTTTTGGTTGGCTTCCCAAATAGCTGGTGTTTCATGAACTGTTTCTTTAGTCCCATCTGCATAGACAATATTTACATCAAACGGAATCGCAAATCCACCTTCGTTTTTGATTAAAATTGTTTGTGTTTTACTATTCGAATTCACATTTGCAACAGCGACATCAATATAATTATTAGTAAAAAACCAGTTATTAAAGAACCAATTTAAATTTTTACCTGAACTCGTATTTACCGAATTGAAATAATCCCAAGGAATAGGATGTTTACCATTCCAGTCTTCCATATAATTGTGTAACACTTTTTTAAATAAATCATCGCCCAATAAATCTTTTAAAGCCAAATAAGAAAGTGATGCTTTACCGTATGAATTATTACCATACCCCGCACCTGAGAGTTGAGTTGACATCGAAATTATAGGCTGATCTTCTTCGGCAGATTTATCATTTATATAGCGATTTACTCTAAATTGCTTGTAAAATTTATCTGCCGCATCTTTACCATGCTCTGCAATTCCGATAAGATATTCTAATGTTGTTGCCCAACCCTCATCCATAAATGCATAGCGGCTTTCATTAATTCCCATATAAAAAGGGAAATAGGTATGAGCGATTTCGTGATCTTGTACCAACTGAGCAAAAACAGCATCTCCCATTTGAGAATCGTTTACCATCATTGGATATTCCATATCAGCAAAACCTTGAAAGGCAGTCATTTTAGAATAAGGATAAGGAATTCCAGGCCAATTATTAGAAAACCAAGCCAAAGCGTAATTATTGTTTTTTACCGAGTTAATAAAATCAGTTCCTTTTACATCATAAGCTGCTTGAGTACTCACACGACGATTGGTCTTGTTGTCTACAATGACACTTCCTGCATCCCATAAATAATGACTACTCAAACCAAAACATACATCTGAAATGTCATTCGCTTCAAATTTCCAAGTATTCCAATCGTTTTGCAAAGTAACTTTACCTTCCTTCATTTCTTGCTCATTTGCAATATGAATAACGGCATCAGAGGTATAGGATTTTTTTAATCTATTTGAAAACTCAGCTTGCAAAACGGCATCAGGATTTAGTAAATCTCCTGTAGCATAAACTACATAATTTTTAGGTACTTTTATCGAAAAACTATAATCATTGAAGTCATTATAGAATTCCTGACGATCTGTGTGCGGCAATTTATCCCAGCCATTATAATCATCATAAACGGAAACTCTAGGGTAACTGTATGCTACAAAAAATGTAGTTTCATCAATTTGTCCTTCGCGGCCACTTTCTTTAGACAAAGGGTAATTCCAGTCAATATCTAAAGTAGTTTTGCTATTAGGTACCAATGCTTTTTTTAGTTTAACAGTACCAACGGTTCCCCAATTTTTAGCATTTTCATTGTAAACTTCGCCATCAATTTTAAAAGAAGTAATTGTTAATCCTGCTGATAAAAAATCAGGGCTTACTTCTCCTCCTCTCGGTGAGGTGGGTTTATGAAGATTGTTTACAAAACGAATTACTATTGTTTTTAAAGTATCCTTACTATTGTTTTCATAAACGATACTTTCCGTTCCGCTCACCATTTTTGTATCTGGATCTACACTAATTTCCATGGTGTATTTTCCGTGGTTTCGCCAATACTTATCTCCCGGCTTTCCGTCTTTGGAACGACTGCCGTTTGAATAGGCTTCTTTTATATTTCGCGGAGTATAGAGTTCTTGAGCAAAACTATTTTGTGCAAAAAATGCCACCGCTAACAGTACTAATAAAATTATTTTTTTTCTCATGATTAATTTTTTGAAATAAAATGAATACTAATGTACCATTAGTATCAATAAGCCACTTATTGTAACAATAATTATCTAGAAATAAGAAAAAAGAATAAAAAGCTTTAGAAATTAACTCCATAAAAAAACCGCCTAATTTTTTAAGATTAGGCGGTTTCAATTTTAATACTTTTGTTTATAAAATATAATCGGTTGTAATGAAATTAGATTGATCACTGTCCAATAAGGCTTGTAAAATTTCATTGTTATAGTCATTGTCTTTTGAAGCCACAAAAGTTCTAATAGAGAATGAACGTAATGCATCGTGGATACTCAAGGTTCCTACAGCCGAATCTTTTCGTCCTGTAAAAGGGTAAATATCCGGACCTCTCTGGCAAGAACTGTTCAGATTTACGCGACATACCAGATTTACTAAGGTATCGATAAGCGGCGCGATGGTTTTAATATCTTTTCCAAACAAACTTACTTGTTGACCGTAATTTGACTCCGCCATGTCATTTAAAGGCTCTTGTATGTCTTTAAAAGTAATAATAGGCACTACTGGTCCAAACTGTTCTTCATGATACACACGCATCTCTTTGTTGACTGGGTATAAAACCGCAGGGAAGATATAATTAGGTGTATGCTCCCCTCCTTTTTCATTAATTACTTTGGCTCCTTTATCGATAGCGTCATCAATTAATTCTTGAATATAGGCCGGTTTTTCTTTCTCCGGTAATGGAGTCAAGACAACTTCCTTATCCCATGGGTTTCCAAAAATCAGTGCATCCACTTTGGCAGCAAATCGTTTGTTGAATTCTTCAGCAATACTTTCATGAACGTATAATATCTTTAAAGCGGTGCAGCGCTGCCCGTTGAAGGACAAACTTCCAGCAATACATTCTTGAATGGCTAAATCCAAATCGGCATCCGGCAAAATTATCGCAGGGTTTTTGGCTTCCAAGCCTAAAATCAAACGCAATCTGTTTTTGTTAGGATGTTGATCTTGCAATGCAATAGCTGATGTACTGTTTCCAATCAAAGCCAAAACCGCTACTTTTCCTGATTTCATAATAGGAGCAGCCACTTCTCTACCACGACCATAAACAATATTGATAACACCCGCTGGAAAACTGTTTTTAAAAGCTTCCAATAAGGGCGAAATTAATAAAACACCATGTTTTGCCGGTTTGAATACTACTGTGTTTCCCATAATTAAAGCGGGAATTAGCAGCGCAAATGTTTCATTTAAAGGATAATTGTAGGGTCCAAGACACAGCACAACACCAAGCGGGCCACGACGTACCATAGCATTTATCCCTTGACTTTTAGTGAAACGAGCACTATTGCGGTCTAATTTTTTGTAATCTTCAATGGTATCATAGATGTATTCGACGGTTCGATCAAATTCTTTTCTTGAATCAGTAAGTGATTTTCCTATTTCCCACATTAAATACTTTACCACCTCCTCACGAGTTGATTCCATGTGAGTAACAAAACGGCTCATACATTTGATACGATCTTTAACTCTCATAGTAGGCCATAATCCCTGACCATTATTAAACGCCACATCTGCAGCATGCACTGCCTCGAGGCCTTCTTTTTCTCCCATAAATGGAACAGAGCCTAATATTGTTGGTTCATATTTTTCTGAAGATGAAATTGTGGAAAACACGGCTGATGTTTGACCTTCCCATTTTTTCAACTCCCCATTTACTAAATAAGTATCTTGATTTAATAAAGTTTTAATCTGAAATTCTTCCGGTATTGCATTCATTTTGGTTCTTTTTGATATTATGTTTTATTAGTTATAGCAATAGACTTTAGTCTCTTTAAAGCATCATGGCGACACGATTTCTCCGTCCCAGCCTAAAATCCCTCCCGATAAATTAAAGGCGTTTTCTATTCCTAATTCATTCATTACTTCGCAGGCTTTGGCACTTCTAGCACCTGAACGACAATAGACATAATAGTTTTTACTCTTGTCTAAAGCTTCAATTTCAGAAACAAAAACCGGCCCCTGATGGATATCGATATTTATGGCATTGGAGATTATTCCGTCATTGTATTCATCCTCTGTACGTACATCTAGGATTACCGCGTTTGCATCTCCTTCAAGTTGAGAAGCCCAATCTTCTTGTGATAAATTCATAAAACTGTTTTTTTGTAAATTTACGATGTTTTTTGATAACAATAAACCTACGATTTTAGAATTAAATAATAAATCAGTGAAAACGTTTTCGCGACTATTTAATAATCAGTCAATTATATACTTCACTATTAATTATCAAAAATAGTCCACTAAATCGATAGGGGAATTGTCAATTCTTCAGAGACGATACCGTTAGAAATAAGATGACGAACTACTACATCCGTTCCTTTAACTTATTCAATAATTAACGTACTTTTACATTATTGCACATCAAAGCTAATTCAAACCAAAACTCAAAATGCAAGATTCTTTAAAAAAAACGTTCCCTACTTTTTCCAATGAGTTGATTCAGGATATTCAAAACAATGCATCAATTCAAGCCTTTAAAGCTGGAGATGTCATCATGCGAACTGGTCAGTATATCAACTATACTATGTTGATTACTAAAGGTCAGCTGAAGGTTTTTAGAGAAGGGGAAAATGGTGGCGAGTTTCTAATGTATTATTTGCAACCGGGACAAGCTTGTGCGGTTTCGATGATATGTGCTACTAAAAGTCAAACCAGCCAAATAATGGCTAAGGCTGTTGATGATGTAGAATTGATAATGGTGCCGCTTTCTTTAATGGAAAAATGGATGATGGAACACCGTACTTGGTATGAATTTGTAATTTTTACATATCGCATCCGATTTGAGGAATTACTTGAAGTAGTAGACAGTATTGCATTTAGGGCAATGGACGAGCGTTTAGAGTTTTATTTGAAACGCAATTCAGATGCCTGCGGTTGCAAAGATTTAAAATTGTCACACCAAGAAATTGCGACAGAATTAAATACGTCCAGAGAAGTGATTTCACGATTGCTCAAAAAAATGGAACAACGCGAATTAGTAAAATTACATCGCAATCATATAGAACTTTTGGCCTAAAAAAAATGACCTATGTGACAATTGTTACTGTATGCAAAATAAATAGGGACGACCTTTGTAAGAAAAATTAACAGATGGAATATATTGGTTATTTAGCTTCAATTATCATCGGTCTTTCTTTGGGTCTAATAGGTGGTGGTGGATCAATACTGGCTGTACCCATTTTAGTATACCTTTTTAAAATACATCCTGAGCAAGCAACTAGTTATTCCTTATTCATAGTAGGATTCACTTCAATGATAGGTTCATTTAGTCACTATAAATTGGGTAATTTAAAAATTAAATCGGCACTGATTTTTGCAGTTCCTTCTATTTTATCTTTACTTTTTGTACGAAAAATTATTCTCCCACTACTTCCCGATATTCTCTTTTCTATTGACGATTTTGATATCACTAAGAACTTGTTGATCATGATTGTGTTTGCTTTTCTTATGATTGCCACCTCCGTTTCTATGATTCGAAAAACAAAAAAAGTCAAAGAAACAAAAGAAATTAATTTTCTGATACTTTCTATCATTGGACTATTTGTTGGGTTAATAATTGGATTTTTAGGTGCTGGTGGCGGATTTTTAATTATTCCCGCATTATTGTTTTTTGCTAATTTACCAATGAAGCAAGCTGTAGGAACTTCACTATTTATCATATTTATCAACTCTTTAATTGGTTTTGGAGGTGACTTACTAGGAGGTGTCGATCTGAATTACAAATTACTGTTCATTATTTCGGCCATGGCTATTGTTGGAATGTTTATTGGAACCCAATTGTCTAAAAAAATTGATGGAGCAAAATTGAAACCCGCTTTTGGATGGTTTGTATTAGTGATGGGAATCTATATTATCGTCAAAGAACTTTTTTTTAAATAAATGTTATGTAACATAAGTCACTGAAATACAGTAACTAATATTGTACTATTGTAGTAAATCTAATACTTATCAATCATGCAAGAACATTTTCAAATATTAATTATTGGCGGCGGTAATGCAGGACTATCTGTTACTTCTCAACTACTTCGTAAAAAAAGCGACCTAAAAATAGGAATCATAGAACCCTCAGAAAAACATTATTACCAACCCGCATGGACATTAGTGGGTGCCGGTATCTATGACATCAATAAAACAAGAAGAAAAGAAAAGGATTATATTCCAAAAAATAGTACCTGGATTATTGATTCCGTTACTGAATTTGTTCCCACTGAAAACAAAGTGATCTGCCAAAGCGGAAAAGAAATCAGGTATCAATATCTAGTTGTAAGCCCAGGTATCCAATTAGACTGGGACAAAATTAAAGGCCTTAAAGAAACTCTTGGTAAAAACAATGTTAGTAGTAATTACTCCTTTGAATTTGCGCCAAAAACTTGGGAATTTATCGAGAACTTTAAAGGCGGAACTGCTATTTTTACAAATCCTTCAACACCCATAAAATGTGGTGGCGCTCCTCATAAAATAATGTATTTAGCCTGTGATTATTGGAGAAAAAAAGGAATCCTTGACAAATGTGACGTTCATTATATATCTGGAGGAGCCGGCATCTTTGGCGTACCCGAATATGCCGAAACACTTAAAGAAGTATTAAAAAAATATAAAATTAATACTCATTTTGGCGCTAATGTAACAGCAATTGACGGGGCGGCAAAAACAGTGGAATACGAGACTAAAGATACTGATGAAACAATAAAACAAAGCTTATCCACAATTGATGCTTCTTGTTACGCCATTGCTGCCACTGATGATAAAGAGGAAACAAAAAAAGTTTCAATGCAATTTGATCTTTGCCATGTAGTACCCCCGCAATCAGCACCCGATTTTATTAAAAAAAGTCCGTTGGCTGATCCCAACAGTCCTTTAGGGTTCGTGGAAGTTGATAAATTCACTTTGCAGCACTCTCGCTTTCCTAATGTGTTTGCATTAGGGGATTGCATCAACGCACCTGCCAGTAAAACTGGAGCGGCAATACGAAAACAAGCTCCTGTAGTGGTTGATAATCTTTTATCGATAATAGAAGGCAAAGCGCCTACAGAAAAATATGATGGCTACAGCGCTTGCCCTATTCCTACAGAATACGGAAAATTAATGCTGGCTGAGTTTGATTATGATAATAAACCAAAAATGACTTTTCCATTTGACCAAGCAAAACCGCGTTGGTCGATGTGGATACTAAAAACCAAGATATTACCTTGGTTGTATTGGAATAAAATATTGAAAGGAACAGCGTAGTACCATAGTTCTCCAATAAAAAACTCCCTTGCCATACCATTGACAAGGGAGTTTTTGTATTTAGCCTTTTAGATAAATTAGTGTTCACCATAGCCTATGTTATCCATTTTTCCACTAAAGACTTTATATTGGATAATAAAATAAGTGATTACCAAAATCAAAGCGATCACAAACCAGTAAACGCCTACTGACAATCCATAGTCATCGGCAGCCACATTGTAAATAGTCAAGGAAGGATTGACACTATTCGTAGACGGTAAAACATTAGGAAAAATAGAAGCTGCAGTTGATGTAAATCCTCCTACCAAGAATAAACTTGAAAATAAAAACCCGGCGCCATCATGGGTAAATGATTTCACTTTAAATAATCCAAAAATACCGATAAAGCACAATAAAGGAAAAACCCAAAGCAGCGGATTATCTATATAATTATGAAAAGGCTCAGGCTCAATATTATGCCAAATTAACAATGAAAAAATTACCAAAGCGAGTAATACAAAATTGAGTTTAAAGACCACTTGTTTTAACTTTGGATTCAAGTCTGAATTGGTTTTATAGATGATCCAATTGGCTCCATGAATCATTAAAGCCACCACACTCACAACACCTAAAAACAAGGTAAACCAATCGATAATCCCTAACTGATCGGCTTTAGGGCTAAATGTAGCATTCCACAAAGGCAAAAAGAAAAAATGAGCTTCCTGAGTAGAAACCCCATTGGTTACCATACCAAGATTTACTCCGCGAACCACATTTCCTAAGGCAACACCAAAAAATAATGCCAATAATAAACTCGCTATTCCAAAAGCTTTGTCCCAAACAGCCTCCCACATAGGATGGTGTATTTGTCCGCGCAATTCCAATCCAATGGCTCGAAAGATGAGCAACCATAAAATCATCATTAAAGGCAAGTAAAAACCACTAAAAGACGAGGCATATAATGTAGGAAAAGCAAAGAACAAAACGCCTCCTGCGGCAATTAACCACACTTCATTAGCATCCCAAAAAGGGCCAATGGCATTGGTTATCGCTTTTTTATCTTTTTCCGTTTCGGCAAAAAATAAATGAATAATTCCTGCCCCAAAATCATAGCCATCCAAAACGACATAAACCGCTAAAATTCCCATTAAAACAACATACCAAAAGAATTCCATAATCATCTATTTTTTTACAGTTTCGGGACCATTTTTAATTATTTTTCCAACCAAAAGTAGAAACAACAAACCTAACAGCAGGTACAAACCTACAAACCCCAATAAGGTAAACAAGGTATTCCCTGAAGAAACCGTGGGCGATATGCCTTCTGATGTTCGCAGCAAGTTGTACACCAACCAAGGTTGTCTTCCTAGCTCTGAGGTGTACCATCCAGTAGTATTTGCGATATAAGGAAATGGCATCATAAAAAACAAAGCCCATAAGATCCATTTAGTTCCAAATAGCTTTTTTCTATATAATTGCAAAGCTGCCAAAGACATTAAACCAATAAAAAGTGTTCCTAAACCTACCATAATATGATACGCATAATACAGTCCTGAAATATTAGTAGGATACGTATTTTCATCAAATTGATCTAATCCTTTAACGGCGGTATCCCAATTCCCATAGGTCAAAAAACTTAAAACATTGGGCACCGCAATCTTATTATCTAATTTTTTATCTTTTACGTCAGGTTGCCCTATCAAAACAATTTCGGCTCCTTTTTCTTCGGTATGAAAAATTCCTTCCATAGCCGCAAAAGTAACGGGTTGGTATTTTACCACGTTTTTCGCTAACAAATCTCCCGTAGGCACTGCTACAATTAGACTTGATATTAACCCAAAAACAACCCCCGTTTTTAGAAATAGCTTACCATAATCTTCATTGCGCTTACTCAAAATATACAGCGCTCCAATTCCAGCTACTACAAAAGAGCTAGTTACCAGTGAAGCCGCCTGATTGTGCAAATAAGAAGGCCATAACCAAGGATTTGCAAACAAAGCGACAAAATTAGTAAGCACAAATTTTCCGTTAGCCAGAATCTCATACCCTACAGGGTTTTGCATCCAAGAATGGGTCGCTATAATTAAAAAACCACTTGCCCACGATCCCAAGAAAATGAGGAGTCCAGTTACAAAATGCCATTTATGTCCTATAATTTTTTCTCCAAAGAGAAACATACCTAAAAAAGAAGACTCCAAAAAGAAAGAAAACATACCCTCCATTGCTAATGTCTGTCCAATAATCCCCCCTGTTAACTCTGAAAATTTAGCCCAATTGGTTCCAAACTGAAACTCCATTGGAATTCCCGTGACCACACCCATAGCAAAATTTAAAGCAAAAATCTTCATCCAAAAATGAGTCGCTTTATTGTATTTTATATCGTCTGTTTTTAGGAATTTCCACTTAAAATAAACAATGATTAAGGACAAGCCCATCGTTAATTGTGGAAAAAGGTAATGAAAAGTAATCGTGAATGCGAACTGCATTCTATCATAAAAAAGCATTTCTTCCATACTGAAGTATTTTTTATAAAGATACCCTAAATCTAAACTGCTTACGTAATCTAATTTACATAATTGTTCTTTTTATCTCCTGATATTTATCATTATTTTTTATAAATAGCGTTAATAACTTTGTTATGAGATATTTATAGAAAAAAAAAGTAATTATGTAACATTAGTCACTGTGAAATAGAAATACAAAAATTATCTTTGTATAAGAATTTTAAAAAAATACTATCATGCAAATAGAACAAATATATACAGGATGTTTAGCACAAGGTGCTTATTATATAACTTCAAATGGTGAAGCGGCTATTATTGATCCTCTTCGCGAAGTACAACCCTATCTGGACAGATTAGAACGCGATAATGTAAAACTTAAATACATTTTTGAAACGCATTTTCACGCTGATTTTGTTTCGGGACATCTGGATTTAAGTAAAGCGACTGCAGCACCAATTGTATATGGACCAACTGCTAAGCCAACATTTGAAGCAATCATTGCTACTGACGGTCAAGAATTTATTCTTGGAGACATCAAAATAAAAGCACTACACACTCCTGGGCATACTATGGAAAGTACTACCTATTTATTGATTGATAAAAATGGTAAAGAACATGCTATTTTCTCTGGCGACACGCTGTTTATTGGTGATGTAGGAAGACCTGATTTAGCTCAAAAAGCAGCTTCTATGACGCAGGAACAACTAGCTGGAATATTGTTTCATTCCTTGAGAGATAAAATCATGACTTTGCCAGATGATGTCATTGTATATCCTGCTCACGGTGCTGGTAGCGCTTGTGGTAAAAACATGAGTAAAGAAACGGTTTCGACCATTGGTAACCAGAAAGAAACTAATTATGCTTTGAGAGCAAACATGACTGAGGACGAATTCATCAAGGAAGTCACGGATGGTTTACTACCTCCCCCAGCCTATTTTGGAATGAACGTCGCCATGAACAAGCAAGGATATGAAAGCTTTGAGACTGTTTTAAACAACGGCATGAGAGCTATTGAAGTTAATGATTTTGAAGCGGTAGTCGAAGAGACTGGAGCTCTAATTTTGGACACTCGTAAGAATGAGGCTTTCGCCAAAGGATTTATTCCACAATCGATAAACATAGGTATTGAAGGTGATTTTGCTCCATGGGTAGGCGCTTTAATTGGTGATGTAAAACAACCCATCATCCTTGTTACAGAAATTGGTCAGGAAGAAGAATCGGTAACACGTTTAAGTCGTGTGGGATTTGACAACTTAATAGGTCATCTCAACGGTGGTTTTGAGGCTTGGAAAAAAGCAGAAAAAGAAATTGATACCATTAATAGAATCACAGCAGAAGAGTTTGCTAAAGAAATAAAAATAGGAGAAAGCAAAGTTGTTGATATCCGTAAAGACAGTGAATATAGCGCAGAACATGTTGAAGATGCCTTTAGCAAGCCGCTATCAAGTATAAATGACTGGATCAAAGATATCGATCCTAAAGAACCGTTTTTCTTGCATTGTGCCGGCGGATACCGCAGCATGATTGCCGCCTCGATATTACAGGCTCGCGGCTTCAGAAATTTTAAAGAAATTGAGGGCGGATTTAATGCTATTGCTAAAACGGAATTGCCTAAAACTGATTTTGTATGTCAAAGTAAAATTTTATCAAAATAAAAATTTAGTACAACCACTTGTTAAAGTACTTGTTTTTCAGTTATTTATAACGTAAATTCATAATAACTATTTTAATTCAAGAGTTTTAATTTTAAAAAAAATATTATGAAAAGGAATTTAGGGATGACAGACAAAATCATTAGAGGAACAATAGCGGCAATTATTGCATTACTATATTTAACAAATATTATAAGCGGTACTGTAGCAATTATTTTTGGCGGTATTGCTGTTATTTTATTCATTACAAGTCTCATCAGCTTTTGCCCAATGTATTCAATATTTAGCCATAGTAGCAGTCGCGACAATAAAAGTAAAACGTAATTAAATATATGAAAGAGACAGTCAATAAAGACTTAATCTTAAGAGAGCGTCTCGCATTACAGCGAACTACTTTAGCAAATCAGACCACTGTCTTAGCTTTTATTCGCACCGCCATGTATTTTTTTGTTGCAGGTTTAAGTACTAGAAATCTATTGATGATTGAGAACAGTATCGTAATAGAAATTTCTCTTTATACGATTGCCTTTGTAATTTTATCCTTGGGACTATTGAATTTTTTTAAGCACAGAAAGATGATTACTGAAAATGAAAAACACATTGGAGATTATAAATTTGATTATTATGAGTAATGAATCCTGTAACAAACCCTTAGATCAAGACTATTGGGATGCACAGTATAAAGCAAATATTACTGGTTGGGATTTGGGCTTAGTATCTCCGCCAATTAAAAGCTATGTCGACACTTTAAAAGATAAAGACATTGCTATTTTAATTCCAGGCTGTGGGAACACCTACGAGGCTGCCTACCTTCTCGAACAAGGATTTACTAATGTTACGGTAATAGATATTGCTCCTACATTAGTAAAAATTATTGACGAAAAATTTATAAGCGATACCCGCATACAAGTCCTATTGGGTGATTTTTTCGACCACAAGGGCGAATATGATTTGATTATTGAGCAAACCTTTTTTTGTGCTTTACCGCCGCTAATGCGTCAAAAATATGTTTGGAAAATGCACGAGCTTTTAGCAAAAAACGGAATACTTGCTGGATTGTTATTTAATAGAACATTTGAGGTAAGCCCTCCTTTTGGCGGAAGCCAAGAAGAATATGAATTGCTTTTTGTAAATCCATTTGACTTTATCAAATTAGAAAAAAGCGATAATTCTATTGCGCCTAGAAGCAATTCGGAATTGTTTTTCGAATTTAAAAAAAATAGTGCTGTTGCAGTGAATCTTTATGAATTTGAAGGAATTACTTCCAGCAGCTGCATGAATACCGTTACTAAAAAGTTTGCAGCGGTTAAGGACGTACTTAATGTAAGCATGAACGGCAATTTTACGGAAGTTCTACTTGTTAGCACTATAGAAATTCCATTAGAAGAACTACAGAAAATAGTGTCTTATGATGACCATTACAAAATAAAAAAAATAACACAATGAAACAATTACTATTAACAAACTGGCATCCCATGCGCTGGATTCGGCTTGCAATTGGACTGTTTTTAATACAGCAAGCGATACAATATCAACAGCTGTTATTCGGTTTCATGGCTGTATTTTTTCTATTCCAATCGATTTTTAATACTGGATGCAGCCTTAATGGATGCTCAGTGCGACCTTTAAAAAAAAATAAAAATGAACAATAGTTTTGATAATCTCATAAAATCAGAGAAACCGGTACTAATCGATTTCCACGCTACTTGGTGCGGACCCTGCAAAGTACTCGGACCCATTTTAAAAGAAGTAAAAGATAATTTAGGAGACCGAATTTCAATTATAAAAATTGATGTGGATAAAAACCAACAAATAGCATCTCAGTATCAGGTGCGAGGTGTTCCCACGATGATTCTGTTTCAAGAAGGAAAACAATTGTGGAGAGAATCAGGTGTCTTGGATAAAAATGCTATCATCAAAATCATATTGGAAAAAAGTAATAAATGACAAGAAAAGCCATAATTCTTACTGGAACAGGTATACTAGTTGGTGCCATTGCAGGATATGCATATTACCATTTTGTAGGCTGTGCCTCAGGAAGCTGCTCTATCACATCTAAACCGCTCAACTCCACTTTATATGGAAGCCTAATGGGTGGTTTACTATTTAATATGTTTGTAAAAAAAGAAAAAAAGTAACTCTGGTTGCTTTTTTTTTCTAGCTTTGCTAACCAAACGGTTAAACCATAAAGTTAATACTAAATGAATACGGAAGAAAAAATATTTAATGCGGCAAGAACTGTGTTCCAAAAAAAGGGATTCGCGGGAGCACGTATGCAGGAAATTGCAGATGAAGCGGGAATTAACAAAGCCATGTTGCATTATTGTTTTAAAAACAAACAACTTCTTTTTGAGGCAGTATTCATGAATGCCTTCAACCAATTGGCTCCTCAAATCAATGCCATCTTTAATTCAAGCGATACTGTTTTTGAAAAAATAACAAAGTTCACCCATAATTATATTTCATTCGTAATCGACAATCCATATTTACCGCCCTTTGTGATTCAGGAAATGAACAACAATCCTGAGTTTGTCATGAAATTTTTAAATCATGAAAACAGACCTGATCCTAGCGTACTAATTGGCCAAATTGAAAACGAAATTGAAGCAGGGATAATAAAACCTCTGAAGCCTAAACAACTTCTGATGGATATTTTTTCTTTGACTGTTTTTCCCTTTGCAGCGCAAATGTTGGTCAAAGGCCTAATACAAATTTCTAATTCAGAATTTAACGAAATGATGGAAGAACGAAAAACTAGTATTGCTACACAAATTATAAATTCGATAAAAAAATGAGACGAACAAACCTCCTATTACTACTGCTGTTACCACTATTATCAATAGGCCAGCAAACATTGTCTCTGGAAGAATGCTATGATTTTTCCAATAAAAACTATCCTATTGCCAGACAAACCAATCTGCTTCAACAAAAATCAGCCTTAGAAATAGAAGCGCTCAATAAAGCGAAACTACCGAAGATTGACTTAAATGCACAAGCAACTTATCAGTCAGATGTAACGTCTCTGCCAATTAGTTTACCAAATGTCACAGTAAACCCACCCAACAAAGATCAATACCGTGCTACCCTAGATGTCAACCAACTAATCTATAACGGCGGTCTAATTGATGCTAATGCTAAAATTAAAGAAGCACAAACCAAAACGCAACAGCAACAAACTACAGTCAATCTGTACCAACTCAAATCAAGAATTAATCAACTGTACTTCTCGACCTTTCTTCTACAAGAGCGCCAGACTATTTTGATTTCAAAACAAGAACAATTAGACGCCAAGATTAAAGAAGTGAAATCTGGAATAAAGTTTGGCGCTATCCTTCCCGCATCTGAGAAAGTGCTAGAGGCAGAAAAACTAAAAATAAGACAACAGCTTACCGAAATTAAGTTTGACAAGAAAAGAGCATTGGAAAGTCTTTCTTCATTGACATCTTCGACCATAAATAACGAGGTAACTTTAATAAAGCCTGTAATTGATTGGAAAATAAGTACGGAAAACAATCGCCCCGAACTGCAATTGTTTGATTTACAAAACGAACAAATTGAAATCTCAAAAAACACGATTTCAAAAAATAATTTACCGCGGGTAAATGCATTTGGCCAAGCGGGTTACGGAAATCCAGGATTAAATATGCTAGATAATTCCTTTCAAACTTTTTACATGGTAGGCGTAAAAGCAAATTGGAATGTATTTGACTGGAATAAATCAAAAAAAGAGAAAGACGCTCTAGTCATTTCTGAGGCAATCGTGACTACCGAAAAAGAAACCTTTTTACTCAATACCGATCTTCAATTGCAGGAGATGGAAAATGAAGTAAATAAATTGCAGGAAGTAATCGTCACTGATACAGATATTATTTCCTTAAGAGAATATGTCGTAAAATCATCTGATGCGCAACTAAGAAATGGTGTAATCACTTCCTCTGACTATTTGGTCGAATTGACAAATCTATACGAAGCCAAAACGAATCAGAAATTACATGAAATTCAATTGCTTTTGGCGAAAGCCAATTACCAAGTTATAAAAGGAAATTAAAAAAAACATTTCGGCTTCTAAAGCGATCAATAAATGAACTATTATGAAAAAAATAATTATCGCTCTAACGATACTAAGTCTAGCGGCTTGCAACAAAAATAACGACAAGGCAGATGGTTACGGTAACTTTGAAGCTACTGAAGTTACTATTTCGGCGGAAGCCAATGGGAAAATTGAATTCTTAAATTTAGAAGAAGGAGTGGTTCTTGAGCCTAATACTACAATAGGATTAATAGATACCACCCAATTGTACTTGAATAAACAGCAATTACTAGCTTCGAAAACTACCGTATTTTCGAAATCAAAAAATGTACTGTCCCAAACTAATGTTTTGCAAGAGCAACTCAAAACAACATTGATTGAGCAAAAGAGAGTTCAGAATATGTATACTGAAAACGCAGCTACGAAACGCCAAGTTGATGAAGTGGAAGGCAAAGTGAACGTTTTAAAAGAACAAATAAAAAGTGTAGGAACTCAAGATGCGCCAATCCTAAACGAAGCAAAAACGATTGATGTTCAAATAGAAAAAATTAACGATCAAATCCAGAAAAGTAAAATCATCAACCCGATAAAAGGAACGGTTTTAGCCAAATATGCAGAGCCAAATGAAATCACGGCTTTTGGAAAACCACTATATAAAATTGCCAATATTTCTGAGATGACGTTGCGCGTATATGTAAGCGAAACCCAATTATCTGCAATAAAAGTGGGACAAAAAGTCAACGTTAAAATTGACAGTGATGCCGAAATGAAATCGTATCCAGGAACGATTTCCTGGATTGCATCGGCTGCAGAATTTACTCCGAAAATCATTCAGACCAAAGAAGAACGGGTAAACCTGGTATATGCCGTGAAAGTAAGCGTAAAAAACGACGGACGTTTAAAAATAGGGATGCCAGCCGAAATGTGGATTAAATAAATTAAATGTTGGTTATGTAACTTAAGTCACTTCTGCCTGTTAACCAAATGGTTAAATTTACAGAACAAACTTAAAAAACAAATAGTATGAAAAAAATTTTTTTTACTACTGCAGTAGCATTTATAATGTTCAGTAGTTGTTCTAATGACAATAATACTGCGCCTTTGGCTTCGCTAACACCAAATGAGATTAGCGATCTAAAATTTTTGCGAGAAGAAGAGAAATTAGCTAGAGATGTATATATGTACTCTTTTGACAAATACCAAATTAGTATTTTTAACTCTATCGCTCAAAGCGAACAACAACACATGGATAGTGTTTTGAATTTATTGAACAAGTACGGCATTACTGACCCAGCATCAACACAAAGAGGTGTTTTTAAGAGTACTGAATTGCAAGCATTATATAATAGCTTAACCGCTCAATCCGATATTTCTTCTATTGAAGCATTAAAAGTGGGAGCGACAATTGAAGATTTAGACATCAATGATATTGATGGTTTTATAAATAACACAACAAAATCAGATTTATTAGCTGTGTATGATAATTTAAGCTGTGGTTCAAAAAATCATATCCGCGGGTACACCAATCAACTTGCTTTAAGTGGCGTAACTTATATTCCACAATACATTACAATAGCATATTACAATACGATTTTGAGTGAATCTAATAGTGGATGCGGTAAAAAATAAAAAACATGAAATCAAGACTCTTAACAATACTAGTTTTAGCAATTGCTTTTGGCAGCTGTAACAATAAGACAACATCAAACATAGCAAAAAACGATAGCGCTTCTGAATTTATTATTCAAGATAACGAAGGATTGCAATTAATGACACAAAAATGTTATGCTTGCCATAGCGTTACCTCAAAATCGCATGATGATATTATTGCCCCTCCTATGATTGCAATTAAGAAACGATATTCCATGCAATATAGTAACAGAGAAGATTTTATAAATGCTTTAGTTGCATATGCAAGTGATCCTAAAGAAGAAAATGCATTAATGATGGGGGCAATCAATAAATTTAATGCAATGCCAAAACAGAATTTCAAAAAAGAAGATTTAACGAAAATTGCGACCTATATTTATGACAATGAAATAGAAACCCCAAAATGGTTTGACACTCATTTTAAGCAAAATCATAAAAATGGTAAAGGAATGGGAAATTTAAATAACGCTGAAAAAAAATCATAATGAACCTAACAAATCTTCACACAGACAATAAAGCCGTTCAAACCAATATGCTATTCTCTACGACAGAAGGCAAAGTGATCTCACTGCAAATCGCAACGGGAGAACAATTAAAGGAACACCTGAGTAAAGTTCCGGCGCTATTAGTTTGTGTTTCAGGAAACGCAATTTATAAAGAAGGGAATGACAAGACTATTGAATTAAAATCAGGTGACTTTGTCAATATAAAAGCCAATGTAAAACATAGCCTCGATGCAATAGCCGAAAGCAATCTTTTATTGATTAAATAATGAGTATTCAAGTCCAAAATATTTCTAAATCCTACAAAGACAACTTAGCCGTTGCGTCTGTTTCTTTTGATGTAAAAGAAGGCGAGATATTTGGATTGATTGGTCCTGATGGTGCGGGAAAAACAACTCTTTTTAGAATATTGACTACTCTTTTACTACCCAATGAAGGAACGGCTACGGTAGCTGGTTTTGATGTCGTTGCCGACTATAAATCCATCCGAAGGAGCATTGGCTATATGCCAGGAAAATTCTCCTTGTATCAAGATTTAACTGTCGCCGAAAATCTAAGCTTTTTTGCCACTATTTTTGGAACTACACTAGAAGAAAACTATGATGTTATCAAAGAGATATACGTCCAAATTGAACCCTTTAAAGACAGACGAGCTGGCGCACTTTCTGGCGGAATGAAGCAAAAACTCGCCTTATGCTGCGCCTTGATTCACAAACCGAAAGTTCTATTTCTGGATGAACCCACAACCGGAGTTGATCCCGTTTCGAGAAAAGAATTTTGGGACATGTTGAAGCGATTGCAACAAAGAGGGATTACAATATTGGTTTCTACACCCTATATGGATGAAGCCGCTTTATGTGACCGGATTGCATTGATTCAAAAAGGCGCTATTTTAAAGATTGACACACCCGCAAATATCATCTCAAAGTACGACAAAACGATTTATGATGTCCGTACTAGGAATACCCATAAATTGATTCAGGATTTAAAAGAATATCCCAGTCAATACAGTGTCTATGCTTTTGGGGAGTACATTCATTACTGTGATAAAACAGATGATTTTAATCCAATTGAACTAGAAAATTACCTAAAAGAAAGAAGCCATACTGAAATAGAAATTCGTGTTTCAAAAACTTCAATCGAAGATATATTCATGGATTTAACCACCCTAAATCAATAAATTTTGAGTCAGGAAAAAATCATAGAAGTAAAAAACCTCAGCAAGAAATTTGGCAGCTTCACCGCTGTTGACAACATTTCTTTTGAGGTCTATAAAGGGGAAATATTTGGTTTTCTCGGGGCAAATGGCGCTGGAAAAACAACGGCTATGAAAATGCTTATTGGAATATCAAGGCCTACATCTGGAGAAGTTACTGTAGCCGGTTATGACGTAAAGACTGCAGCAGAAATGGTTAAGAAAAGCATTGGCTACATGAGCCAAAGATTCTCCATGTATGATGATCTCACCATCAAGGAAAACATTACTTTTTTTGGCGGAATTTATGGTTTAAGCCGAAATAAAATAAAAGAAAAAACAGCTCAGTTAGCTTTGGAACTTGGACTTGAGAAGGCTCTTAACAAACTGGTTGGCGATTTGCCTTTGGGTTGGAAACAGAAACTATCTTTTTCAGTGGCTTTATTGCACGAACCTAAAATTGTTTTTCTCGATGAACCTACTGGTGGAGTGGATCCTATTACAAGAAGGCAATTCTGGGAAATGATTTATGCCGAGGCCCATAAAGGAACTACCATTTTTGTAACCACGCATTACATGGATGAAGCCGAGTATTGTGACCGGGTTTCCATCATGGTGGAAGGAAATATTGAAGCTTTGGATACACCCAAAAACTTAAAACAACAATTTAATGTAGAATCAATGAACGACGTCTTTTTAAAACTGGCTCGAAATGTTGAATAGAAGTTATAAATAAGAAAATAGAACAAAGAGAAAAGACTAAAGAAAACACCTTTGCGAACCTTGCGAACTTTGCGCTTAAACACAAAATAGAATGAAAAGATTTATCGGTTTTGTAACAAAAGAATTTTATCACATTTTTCGCGATAAGCGCTCGATGTTTATCCTTTTTGGGATGCCTATCGCTCAAATCATGTTGTTCGGTTTTGCCATTACTAATGAGATCAACAATGTTAACATTGCCATTCTAGACAAGTCAAAAGATACCGAAACGCAAAAAATAATCAACAAAATCAGTGCTTCCAAGTATTTTCATATCGAACAGGAAATCAGTTCAGAGTCGCAAATAGAATCCATATTCAAAAAAGGGAAAGTCAAAGCGGTTTTGGTTTTTGAAAATCATTTTGTAAAAAACCTGCAAACCCAAAAACAAGCCAAATTACAAGTAATTACAGATGCGACAGATCCCAATATTGCGAATACCATTACCAATTATGTCAATGCCATTTTGCAAAATCACACACAAGAAATAAACAACACAAACCAACCCGCTTATCAAATACAGACACAAACCCAATTGTACTACAATCCAGAACTCAAGAGTGTTTTTACCTTTGTCCCTGGCGTGATGACGGTGATTTTAATGCTGGTTTCGGCGATGATGACATCCATATCCATTACCCGTGAAAAAGAACTCGGTACCATGGAAGTGCTGCTCGTCTCTCCCTTAAACCCGTTGCAGGTTATTCTGGGGAAAGTATTTCCCTATATCTTCCTTTCGATAATCAATGCCACCGTAATCGTCGTTTTAGGCGTTTTTGTTTTTGGAATGCCCATTGAAGGAAGTATACTTTTACTCGCTTTCGAAAGTATTCTTTTCATTATCACGGCACTTTCATTAGGGATATTGATTTCAACCCTTTCTAATTCGCAACAAACCGCCATGATGATTTCCCTAATGGGATTAATGCTGCCCGTAATCATCCTTTCAGGCTTCATATTTCCGCTTTCCAGTATGCCACTACCATTGCAAGTAATCAGCAATATAATCCCCGCAAAATGGTTTATTATAATCATTAAGGCCATTATGCTGAAAGGAGCTTCAATCGAAATTATCTGGAAAGAAACACTAATCCTTATAGGAATGACACTGTTTTTTATAATTCTAAGCATCAAAAAATATAAAATAAGATTAGAGTAAATTGTTAAACTGAATCCGTTTCAGTTTTAGGAGCTATTTCCTGCTTTACGCTTCAATCTTTTAACTCGTTAAAAAACGAGATAAAAGGATTTCCACTTCAATCAGGGCTAAAAAACAAAATATGAGAACAATACTATTCATCATACAAAAGGAGTTCAGACAAATCTTTAGAAATAAAGCGATGCTGCCCATTATATTTGTCTTGCCATTTATCCAGCTGCTAATTTTATCCAATGCAGCTAGCTTTGAAGTGAAAAATATCAAATTCTCTTATATCGATAATGACCATTCCGCATCATCGAGAGAATTAATTAGTAAATTTCAATCCTCAGACTATTTTAAAATAATTGACCATTTCGAATCAAAGAAAGAAGCCAACCTACAAATGGAAAATGGCAAAGTGGATGTTATTCTTGAAATACCCAATCATTTTGAACGCAATCTTCTGACGGAGAAAAAAACAACGCTATCCGTAAGCATCAATGCCATTGACGGCGCGGCTGCTGGTGTCGAAAATGTATATATTACCCAAATTATAGCTAGTTTCAATCAAAAAATACAAAGCCAACTATATCAATACAATGACAATTCCTTTGTAAAGCCTCAAAACATTGTTACCATCCCTTCCTTTTGGTACAACAATACCTTAAATTATAAAACCCTGATGGTTCCAGGTATTTTGGTATTATTGGTAACGATGCTCACCTTATTTTTATCAGCCATGAATATTGTGCGTGAGAAAGAAATTGGGACACTAGAACAAATCAATGTTACCCCCATAAAAAAACATCAATTCATCATAGGGAAATTATTCCCGTTTTGGGTATTAGGATTAATGATCTTAACGGTGGGATTGCTTATTGCCAGGATCGTGTTCAACATTCCCATATTAGGGAATATAGGATTGATCTATCTGTTTACTTCAGTATATTTATTGGTGATACTAGGCATAGGACTATTCATTTCTAACTACACCGAAACCCAACAACAAGCCATGTTCATTGCCTGGTTTTTTACTGTAATTTTTATTCTGATGAGTGGATTGTTTACCCCTATTCAAAGCATGCCAACTTGGGCACAGCAGCTGACTCTTTTCAACCCCATTCGCTATTTTGTGGAAATTATTCGAATGGTAATGCTCAAAGGGGCTACCTTTTCTGATATTTCAAGACCGTTTTTTATAATTGCCATTTATGCTTTCATTATAAATGGATTTGCCGTTTGGAGTTATAAAAAAACGAATTAGTTTTATGTACAAAATCCTAAAACTAAATTTACTCCTTCACCCACTTGTGAAGTACGGTTTCCAAATCAGTTATACTAATGGGTTTAGAAATATAATCATTCATACCACATTCTAGACACTTTTCTTTTTCCTCAATAAAAATTCCTGCTGTCAATGCTATTATGGGTGGCGATTCAGAATGACTTAATTTCCTGATTTCCGCCGTGGTTTCAAAACCATTTTTTTTAGGCATTTGGATGTCCATTAAAATAATATCCAACTGTTCTTTCTTATACAGCTTTATGGCTTCTTTTCCATCTGTCGCTTCAAAAATGATACAATTTGGTATTATTTTTTTTATGAGTTTTTTTGCTAAGAGCATATTAATTCTATTGTCCTCCACAATCAATATTTTTGTGTTCGCCAGATATTCTTTAATGGGTTCTTTGTTCTCGTCTATCTGATGAAGGAATGGAATTTGAGTTTCTTTTTCCTTATTTGATTTCTTAAAATCTACCGTAAAATTAAAATCACTTCCTTTTGCATATTCACTCTCAAGGAGTAAATTACTGTGCATTAACCCTAACAACTGATTTGAGATTGCTAAACCTAACCCTGTCCCACCAAATTTTTTTGTCGTGGAAAGGTCTTCTTGTACAAACGAATGAAATATCTTTTCCTGATTTTGCTGCTTTATCCCAATACCAGTATCCTTTACTGAAAAATGTATAGTAGAAATAGCGTCGTTATCAGAGGCAATCTTATTAACATTTAGCGCTATAGAACCTTCATTTGTAAATTTTAAGGCATTCCCTATTAAGTTTACGATAATCTGTTTTAGTCGTACCGAGTCAGCAAAGATAAATTGAGGCACGGCCTCACCAATATTTAATGTCAGATCAATGTTCTTTAAATTTGCCTGATGCTTAAAAAGCTTAATCACTTGGTTTGTAAATGCCAAAATATCTATTTCTTCAATATTCAATTCTAATTTCCCTGATTCAATCTTAGAAAAATCCAATACGTCATTGATAATTTCCATCAATATAATAGCAGACTCATTTACTATATTAATGTATTCAGATTGATTAACATCAAGAACTGTTTTTGTTAATAAATCACTAAATCCTATTATTCCATTTAGGGGAGTACGGATTTCATGACTCATGTTAGTTAGAAAATTAGATTTTGCTTTGTTCGCTTTTTCAGCTAAATTTTTCGCCTTTGTGAGCTCTTTTTGCATTAGCTTTATCTCTGTTATATCAGTAAAACTGATTACAATTTCTGTTAAATTTCCCGTTGAGTCAAATACAGGAAATCCATTTACTAAAAGTAAGATGACCTCTTTCGAATTAGGCTTTTTAACTCCAGCAATAAAGTTTTTAAGTGATTTTTTACTAGCTAAAATTTGGTTTACGGGGTATTTATCAAGCGGTAAAGGCAAATAATTTTCATCCAAAAATTTCCAATCAGAATCTATTGCTTGTTTTCCTTTCAACTGACCTTTACTCAAACCAAGTAATTCAGAGGCTTTAGGATTACTTATTACTATAGAGGAATCTGGTGCATGAACAATAATACCTTCAGCCAAATTATTCAAAAGATCTCTGTATTTTTCCTTACTAGTACCTAAGGCAAACTCTGACTCCTTCAGTTCTGTAATATCAATTAATGTTATGTTGCACTGCCCAGGATCTGTTGCAATAACACCCAATAAATGGCCAAAAAAGGATTTCTTATCTTTGGTAATAAGATTGACTTCACAAGACTCCGTACCCTTACTTTTAAATATTTTTTTTAAAAAAGCATTGAATATATTTTTTGTATCATCAGAAATAAAAAAACCAAATTGACTATTTATTACATTTGAACGAAGTATCCCAAGCATATCGAGCCCAGTGAGATTAGCTTCAAGAACATTACCATCAGTAGACAACGTAAAATACCCAGACGGTGAATGATCGTACAATTGGGAATATTTTTCAATAGCCTGCTCTGCTTGCTCTTTTGCTAAAAGCAGTTCTTCATTCTGCATTTGAAGCTCAATCTGATGCACTTCTAATTCATGAATAAGTTTCAATGTCATGGCATCAGAAAGCTTTCCTTCAGATTTCAATTGATTTTTATTTTTTTGCAATTCTTGGGCCTTTAACCTAAGAAGCGCAGTAACTTTCGAATTGTTTTCAGCATTCCCCATCCCTACTAACTATTTTAAATATTATCGCATAAATGATTTAAAGCTTTATTATGGCAATTTTATAATTACTCCTTCGAAACAATTATTTCGAATTTAAGAAAGTAAAGTTACGAATAAAACATTGCATTACTTCATGATTATCAACTATATACATGTTCAATGTAAAATCAACATTAATTTTTTTTCCTGTAGCCGTTTCAATCTGGACTTTTTCATAATTAACCGGCTTCTCCTGCTTTAATTCTTTAAACATATCCTTATTCGATATTATATTTTTTAAAAAATTAATTTCCCAAATTGGTTTATTAACAAATTCTTCTTTTGAATGCCCTAATAACTGCGTCAAAAATGGATTTACATCAGTTATTTTTCCTGTCAAGGCATCGATATAAAATATTCCTTCTTTTGCTGATTCAAAAAGATGATGGTAACGCGTCTCCGCTAAAGCCAATGCTTCTTCAATTTGTTTGCGTTCTGTAATATCCCGAATGATACATTGAATTACTTTTTTATTATTCACCAAGTACGATGTACTGACAAATTCTACTTTAATCTCCTTACCTTTAGCGGTTTGAAGCGGTAAATTCTCATACCGTACGAATTTCTTTTTCTTTAACTCAGAGAACTTTTCTTTATTAGCCACGATATCTTTAAAAGGGCCTATTTCCCATATCGCCTTTTCAACAAATTGTTCATATGAATAACCTAGCATTTCAATTAAATACGGATTAACATCCATAATATTACCTGTTTCTTCATTGAGGATTAGAATTCCGTCTTTAGCCGATTCAAATAAGCGTCGGTATCTATTTTCCATAAGTAATGCTTCTTCCGCCTTTTTTGAAGCAGTGATATCCGTAAATGTGATTACAATACCATCAATGCGATCATCTAATGTTCGATAGGGCATAATTCGCACGTTATACCACCTTCCGTCCTTTGTACCGATTGTGTTCTGAATTGGTGTCAGGTTTTTAATTACACTCCTTGCATCGTTATCCATACTGGGATAATTCAAATCATTAACCAAGTCTGTAAAAGGCCTTCCTGAATCGTTAGATCGAATTTTAAATATTTTGCTTACAGCATCAGTAAACCGGCGTATGTTTAATTCTTTGTCTAGAAAAAGTGTTGCTATTTCAGTACTGTTAAGCAAATTCTTCATGTCATTATTTGCCAGTTCAAAATCACTTAACTTATTTTGAAGTTCTGCATTTACAGTCTGTAACTCTTCGTTAAGACTTTGCATTTCTTCCTTTGAAGTCGTTAATTCTTCATTTGTTGATTGCAATTCTTCGTTTGTTGATTGCAACTCTTCATTAATTGATTTCAGTTCTTCCTGCGAAGCTTGCATTTGTTCCCTTGAAGTTAACAAGTCTTCATTTGACTGCTTCAATTCAGCCTCAAGCTCTTTATGTCTGCTTGATAAATTTGACTTAGTGATTTTTTGTTTCGATAAAAGCGGATCGACTATCTCATGCTCATCCTTGAAGACGATCATCACCATCCCCTTTAGCTGATCAGGGTTTTCAATTCGCTTAATAGTGATCGTCACATAATTGAAATCTCCACTACTATTTCTAATTTTAATATTTCGAAGGTTAATAGCTTCAGTGCTTTCTAGTGCTTTTTGGAAAGCGTTAGGCAGTTCATTTCTTAAGCCTTCTCGTGCCATTACATTAATATTCCAGTTGGCTTTACCAGCAACAGGTTCAAGATATTTTCCTGTTCTACCAGTAATATAGAGAATATCTCCTCTATCATTTACTAGCACGCTGGCTGGCGCAAATTGTTGAAGTAGGATCTGATCTGCAAGACTTTGAATATTTTCGACCACTTTAGGAGTATTAGTCATTTCTTTGGTTATTGTTTTATTACTTGAAAAAGAGCTGGGAAAACCCGCTAATTCTGATGTTAGAGCTATCTTAGTACGTTTATAAAGTTTTAATTTACCATCCAGAACTTCAAACCCTTCATTATTTCGGGCTATGGCTTCGGCGGAGCCCAATACCATGATACCTCCTGGGAGAAGACTATAGTTAAACAATTCGATTAGCTTTTTTTGTAGAGGCGGCTCCATGTATATCAACATATTACGACACATCAATATATTAAGTTTTGTAAAAGGAGGATCTTTGATTACGTTATGAGGTGCAAAAACAAGCATTTCTCGTATCGCTGAAATCACGCGGTATCCGTCTACTTCGACATTGAAGAACTTACTAATTCGTTCAGGTGAAACATCTACAATAATATTAGTGGTAAAAAAACCTCGACGTGCTTTTTCTATTGCATCCGTATCTAAATCTGTAGCAAAAATTTGTAGCGTCAAATTTCTATGTTTACCGATACTTTCCATAACTTCCTTGAAAGCTATGGCTAGCGAATATGCCTCTTCGCCTGTGGAACAGGCAGTAATCCATGCCCGTAGTACATATCCTTCCGGTAAGTCTTTAATAAGTTCAGGCAGAATAGTGCTTGTGAGCTCGTCCCAAACAGCTGTGTCACGAAAGAAGCTGGTTACCCCTATTAATAATTCTTTAAAAAGCAACTCAATTTCTTTAGGGTTTTCCTGTAAGAAATGAACATAATCTTCTGTGCTACCCAACTGATGGACTCCTTTACGCCTTTCGATGCGGCGCATTAAAGTTGTTTTTTCATACAATAAAAAATCATGACCAGTGTGTTCTCGCAGTAAGATGATAATTTTTTGGAGACTACTTCTATTTTTGACGTTTATATCTGAATCTTTTTGAATTTCTAGTGTGTGCTGGAGAAGCGTAATTAGTTTAGCAGGTAACTCTTCTACCGGTGCCACAATATCAACTAATACTGCCTCTGTAGCATTTAGAGGCATTGAGTTAAACTTTGCGGTTGCAGGATCCTGAACTAAAACAAATCCCTGCTGTTCTTTAATTGATTTAATTCCTAAACTTCCATCCGAACCCATTCCTGAGAGAATAATTCCAACACTTTTACCTAGTCTATCAAGCGCCAATGAACGAAAGAAGATATCGATTGGTAAACGCAACCATCGGGTTTGAATAGGGGCAAATAGATGCAAGGCACCGTTTAATATTGTCAAACTTTTATTTGGAGGAATTACATAGATATGATTGAGTTTTACCGTAAGTTGATCAGCTGCCTGTAGTACTTTCATGGAAGTGACCCGTTGCAATAACTCTGGCAAAATTCCAACATGAGTAGGATCGAGATGTTGAATAACGACGAATGCCATACCAGGATTTTGCGGCATGTTTTTAAAAAAAACTTCCATTGCCTCTAGTCCTCCTGCGGAAGCTCCTATACCAATGATGGGGAAGTCACTACGCCCGTCTTTGTCCATGGTTTTAGTTTTGGCTGTTTTAGAAATGGCTTCTTCTTCCTGCAGAATTTGTTTATTCTCTATCTTTTTCATTATGATATTGCGCTATTATAAATCAAGCATCACGCTAATTAAGCATAAATGTAATTTATTATTTTTTAAACGTAGAATATTAATATCGAAAAACAGTTGCTTATACACTTAATGTAAAGACAAAATAGCATTAAATCATTTAAATGGTATTCGAATAAAAATCAAACAATGATTTCGAGTTCATAACATAATTCAAAATCCAGTCAATAATATAGTGATTTAAAAGTGCGTACTATCTTAGTTGCAAACTGCTTATCAACACACCCGCCTCTACATAAATAATGCGAAATATTTACAATGTAAGAATGTTTTTTAAACTTTTAAAAACTGATCTTACACTATGATTCTTCAGATTCAAAAGTCTGAAAACAAATGTTATTTAGTTAACCATTTGAGTAATACTTTTTCTAAATCTGATATAATAATAGGCTTTGGCAGATAGTCACTCATTCCTGATTCAAAACATTTCTCTTTGTCTTCAGTCATTATTCCGGCTGTTATGGCAACAATTGGAGTTTGTGCCCCATTAGACAATAACCGAATCTCTTTGGTTGCTTCATATCCATTTTTGTTGGGCATCTGAATATCCATTAATATGATATCTGGTTTTTCCTTTTTAAATTGCAGTACGGCCTCATTTCCATCTCCTGCCACAAAAACAATTGCGTTTGGCATTATTTTCTTTACCAATGTCCTTGCTAATAACATATTTATTTTATTATCCTCTACTATTAAAACCTTCTTTTTAGAAAGCATTTTAAAAGGAATAACACGGTTACTAATGATTGAATTAATTGAAGAATTAACACTTTGTTTAGCGTTCACCTTCTTGAATTGAATAGTAAAAAAGAAATTGCTTCCTTCTCCTACTTTACTCTTTAATTGCAATTTACTATCCATTAAGGCTAAAAGTTTGTTTGATATAGATAGTCCTAAACCAGTCCCACCATATCGGCGACTTGTAGAATTGTCTTCTTGAATAAAAGACTTAAAGATTTTTTTATTATTACTCTCCTTTATACCAATGCCCGTATCTTTTAAAGAGAAATTAAGTATACAGGAATCTTTACTTCCAGAGGGAGTTTCAGAGATATCCAAAGTAATTTTTCCTGTATCGGTAAATTTTAACGCATTGCCTATCAAGTTTACTAATATTTGTTTTAGCCGGGGCGCATCTGCTTGAATATAATGTGATACTTTGTAATCGATATTAAGGACTAAATCTATCTTCTTGATTATTGCCTGACATTTAAACAAATCAATAACTTGTTTAGTTAGTTCATAGATATCTGTCTTTATAATTTCCAGTTCTAATTTCCCAGCTTCAATTTTAGAAAAGTCTAATACATCATTCACAATATGCATTAGCAGTGTGGATGATTCGTTAACTGTCGACACATATTCCAGATGATTCTTCTCTAGATTTGATTTCATTAACAAATCGGTGAAACCAATTATTCCATTTAAGGGTGTTCTAATTTCGTGACTCATATTAGCCAAGAAATCCGTTTTGGCACTGTTAGCTACCTCAGCCTCTTCTTTTGCTTTAATTAATTCAATCTCCATCAACTTTCGCTCAGTAATATCAATTACGGAGATATGACAATGCTCCGTATTTTGATCTACAATACCTGTAATGTAAACATATAAAGTTTCATCTTCGTTATTTATAATGGCGACTTCACAAGATTCTTTTTTCGAGTATTCAAACACTTTTTCCAAAAAAAGATTGAAAGTTGGTTTGGTATCATCTGAAACAAAAAAACCAAACCGACTATTTACCAATTTAAATCGGTCTTTTCCTAATAGCTCGGCGCCAGCCCGATTTAGTTCGACTATATCTCCTTCCTTATTGATGGTAAAATAACCCGAAGGCAAAAAATCGTATAGTTCAGTATATTTCTGAGTGGCCTTATCGGCTTGACCGTTGGCTAATGCAAGTTCTGCATTTTGCATTTCTAGTTCAATCTGATGTACTTCTAATTCATGGACAAGTCTAATCACGTCGCTGTCAACTAAATTAAAAGCTGACTTCTCATTCCTCTGTATTGCTTCTGCCTTTTGACGAAGAGTTAGGACTTCCTGTATATTATCTTTGTCATTTTCCATAAATAAATACTTTATTTTCAATAAATTTAAATAAAAATTATCATTATTTTATAAAAAACACTTAATCCTTATCAATAACTAGGATAAATAATAAACTTAAATTTTTGAAAGAAATAGCTTATTTATTCAACCACTTAATTAATAGTTGTTTTAAATCAACTTCAATTATAGGTTTTGATAAATAATCGTCCAACCCTGCCTCCAGACATTTTTCTTTATCACCACTCATTATACCTGCTGTAATTGCAATAATTGGAGTACTTGGACCGCCTTGTACCCGTCTAATTTCGTAAGTGGCTTCGTATCCATTTTTATTCGGCATTTGAATATCCATCAAAATAATATCCGGTTTTTCCTTCTCATATTGTGCTACAGCTTCGTTTCCGTCCCTAGCTTCATAGATAGTGCAATTAGTAATTATTCTTTTAACAAGCGTTTTTGCTAAAAGCATATTGATTCTATTATCCTCAACAATTAGAACCCTTTTATCACTAATGCTTCCCATTGCGATATCTTCAGTTGTGTTAATGTATTCAGAAGTTCTTTTATTGTTACTTTTTAATTTTTTAAATTCAATTTCGAAGAAAAAATCACTTCCGTCACCATACTTACTGATCAATTGTAATTTACTCCCCATTAATGCTAACAACTGATTTGAAATCGACAACCCTAATCCTGTTCCTCCAAACTTTCGACTGGTTGAGTTATCTTCTTGTACAAATGAATTAAATATTTTATCCTTATTAGCTACTTTGATTCCAACGCCTGTGTCTTTTACTGAAAATTTTAAAATTGTGTTTTTCTTATCCAATGCCGCTATCTCAGTGATGTCTAAACGTATTTCTCCAAAACTTGTGAATTTTAATGCATTACTCAATAAATTTACCAAAATTTGTTTGAGCCTAACAGAATCTGCCATTATATTTTCTGGAACATTCTCACTTAGATTTAATACTACACCAATGTTTTTCTGGTTCGCTTGATAGCTGAATAAATCAATGACCTGACGCGTCAATTTATACAGACTAATTTTTTCAATATTCAATTCTAGTTTACCGGATTCTATTTTAGAAAAATCCAAAACATCATTTACAATCTGCATTAAAGAAGTGGCAGACTCATTAATCGTCGACATATATTCTAACTGATTTTTTTCCATTTCTGATTTCATCAATAAATGGGTAAATCCTATGATACCATTCAATGGCGTTCTAATTTCATGGCTCATATTAGCTAGAAAATCAGTTTTGGCCTTGTTTGCTGCTTCAGATTGTTCTTTTGACTTCACTAATTCAATTTCCATTAATTTTCGTTCCGTAATATCAATAAAGCTAATTACAATTTCAGTGATTGCACCTTTGCTTTCTTGAAAAGCAAACCCATTAACTAATAACCATACAATATCATTTGTTAACGGTCGATTTACTCCAACAGTCACATTTTTTATTGAACTTTTAGATTTTAAAATTTGATTTATCGGGTAATCTTCAACTGGCATTTCAACACCTTCTTCATTAATAAATTTCCACGCTGAGTCAGTAGCTATTTTTCCCTGCATTTGATCAACCGTTATTCCTAGCAATTCAATTGCTTTTTCATTACTCATGATAATCGATGTATCTGGTCTATGAACAATAATCCCAGCATCGAGATTTTGCAATAATCCACGATATCGTTCCTCACTTTTCGCCAGTGATTCATCGATAAGTTTAACCTTTGTAATATCACGAGAAAGGCAGATAAAATGGATTTCATTATCAACCGTTTCCTTCATAGGAGCTATTGATAGTTCATACCAACGCAATTCATTTTTTTTCTCCAAAGAATATTGACGCCCAGTTGAAAATCCTTTTTCAGCTGCTTCTTGGATGGCTGAGAAAGCTAAATTAGTAGCATCAGGAGGTAATATATCAGAAATTTTCTTACCGATAAATCGATTTGTTGGTTCCACAATGGAATCTTTAAGATGCGAATGATAGTTGTATATGGTACCGTCTAAACCAACTTCTAACATTAGATCTGGAATCGCTTCAATAATTGCCTCTAACTTTTTATTAGACTTTTTGAAATCTTCTTCGGCTTTTTTGCGTTCACTTATGTCTCTAACTATTGCTACAATTCGCCCGTCAGTGAGCATTTTGGCAGAAATTTCTACTGGTACCGATGTTTGATCCTTTCGCAACATATCACGCTCAATTGAAGTTCGTTCTCCATTTAACAATTCTTTTTGCATCAATGGTCTACGTATAAGCGTAACATTTGTATAAAGGTCTGTAATATTTTTTTTACACAATTCTTCTTTAGTATAACCAAGCATAGCGCACGCGCTTTTATTCACTTCGAGAAGATTTCCTGATACGTCATTAATAAAAATAGCATCTGAAGCTTGCTCAACAAGACTACCGTATTTTTCTTCACTATTAATTAATTGTTCTTTTATATTTTTTAATTCGGTAATCTCCGTCATTGATCCATTTAAACGAATTGCTTTTCCATATTCATCTCTGGATATTACCCCTCTATCGTAAAATATTCCATAACTCCCATCAAATTTTTGAAAACGGAATTCATCTGACCAAAAATTTGAAGTTCCTGCATAAGACTCCTCAAGATTTTTTATAACCCTTTCTCTATCATCCGGATGAACCTTTGATCGCCATATAAAACTGTTGTTTTTACCATTAGGCAAACTACTTCCAAAGCCTAAGAGATCCGAAAAAGCTTGATTGTTCCAACTTTCTTCCGTCAATATATCATATTCAAACACTGCATCATTAGTGGCACGTGAAATCATTTCAAATCGTTGGTTTGCTTTTTTAATTTCTTCTTCTGCCTTTTTCCGGTCTGTTAAGTCAAAGCCCATACCCAAAAGGCATCTTTTTCCTTCATATTCTATTGCTAAAGAATTGATATAATAGTGTACCTTCTTTTTTGTTTTCGTATAGAATTCAACCTCAATACCAGGAGATTCTTTTTTAAATACATTCTTAATTCTTTTTCTAATCCTATCCTTCTCATTCTCATCATAGAAATCCACTGGCGTCATTTGACTAATTTCATGGCCGTTGTACCCCGTAATAATCTCAAAATTTGTATTCCATTTCACAAATTTTCCAGCTTCATCATAGAGATAAAATATTCCAGGTAAATTATTTATTATCGTTTCTGAAAGTAGTTTTTCTTTAAAAATTAAATCTTCAGCTATTTTACGTTTTGTAATATCGGTAATGGTTCCTATATAACCCACAATCTGATTTTCTTTATTTCGCTCTGGCGTTGCCTGTCCCATCACCCAAGCAATAGTACCATCAGGTTTTATAAACCGATATTCAGATAATGATTTTTCATTATTTATGGTAGCATTTTCCCAACCATTAAGAATAGAGCTCCTATCTTCTTCATGAACGGCGTTAAGCCATCCATTCCCCAAAGCTTCATCAAATGAAAGCCCTGAAATTTGAGTCCAACTTGGATTAACATAATTGGTATACCCAGCCGCATCCGTACGAAATATTCCCACCGGAGATACCTCCGTAAGTGTGTGGTATCTTTTTTCACTTTGAAAAATAGCCTCTTCCGCTTTTTTATTTTGAATTTCTTTTTCAAAAACTTCCAAAGCAAAAGACACATCGTCAGTGGCTTTATTTAACAATTCAATTTCTTCGTCATCAAAAAAGTTTTTATCGCTTGCATAGAAACTAAAAACACCTATTACTTTACCGCTCCTTTTAATAGGTGAGGACAGTACTGAATTGTAGCCTCGGCTAAGCGCGTCTTCGCTCCATGGCTTCATTAAACTGCAATCTTCAATATCATTACAAACAACATATTTCCCCTCTCTTATTGCTGTTCCAGCCGGACCCCTTCCTTCAGGAATATCCTTAGTCGAAATCGTTTTGATGACAGAGTGATATCCGTTATCCTCGCCCGCAATCATTACAGGTATCACTTTAGCTGTATTCTCTTCATGCAAACCAATCCATGCCATTCTAAACTTACCCACCTCAACCGCAATAGTACATGCTTCCTTAAAAAGCATTTCTTCATTAGTGGCGCGAACAATAACCTGATTAATTCTACTGATAAATGAATAAAGTCGATTGACTTTTACTAGTTTTTGTTCTTCTTGTAATCGCTCCGTTATATCCGTAACGATACCGTGACAAATTACCGTTCCTTCCGCTTCAACTACTGGCAAAGAATTTACCTCATGCCACACTAATCCTTTTGATGGATGAAAATAGCGATACCTGCCTTTAAGAGGAACCAACTTAGACTTAGTTACTTTAATTTTTTTAGTCACCATTTCTAAATCCTCGGGATGAATCAATGCAAAAATCTTTTCTGGATGATTCTCTATTTCTGCATGATTGAATCCATAAATATCCTTTATTGCCTTACTAGCATAAGGATAACTTAACGATCCATCGCTGTTTTGACGCATGGAGTAAATTAAACCCGGAGATGTAGCAGCGATTTTAGCAAATTTATCCCTTTCTTTTATTAAGGACTCGATTGCTTCTTTTGTTACTGTTATATCCTTTAAGTTAGCGATAATACCATTAACTCCACTGTCATCTATCATATTAGTAACAACTCCTTCTAACCATATATAATTTCCGTTTTTATGCTTTACCTGAAACAATAAAGGAATTGGTTTTCCTGGATTAGTTATCGCTTTTTCCAACATCTTGTAGACATACTCTAAAAAATCCGGATGAAAATAATTTTCATCTGCAATTGCATCAAATTCTTCATTTGTATAACCCGTGACAAGGGCAGATGAAGGACTTCTAAAAATAACTTTAAGTTCTTTATTTACAACAGTGATTATTCCTTGATTATTCTCTACTAAAGCTCTAAAACGTTTTTCATTTTTTTCAATAATAGCCTCAGAATATTTCTTTTCGGTAATATCTCTAAAAAAGTTTGACATACCGTCAGCTGATGGGTAAAAATGATTTTCTAACCACTGGCTGTTATTATAAAAATATTCAAAACAATAATATTCATTAGTCGCTTTAGCTTTATTAAATGCATCTCCTAAACTTGAGTTCATCGCTTCTGGAAATTCTGTCCAGATATTCTTCCCAATCATTTTCGCAGGATTACAGCCCATAATTTCACCCGCTTTTTTATTCATATAGGTATAACACCAGTTGTTATCTAGTGCCACAAAAGCATCTGTTATACGCTCAAATGTATTGGTGAGTAATTCATTTGCTCGTTTAATTTCAGTAATATCTTTAACAAAACCCATAAACCGATTTTCAGAAAGTTTTACTGAATCAACGCGAGACCATATAATTTCTCCTGACTTATGAATTATTTTAAACTCTCCTTTTGACCCTCCTACTTTTTTTACTTTATTAAAACACATCCCCAAATCTTCAAGAGATTCGTGAAATGTTATATCCATCATTGATAATGTTAAAAGCTCTTCTTCTGAATAACCAAGAATTGAAGATACAGCTTTATTTACCTCAATAAAACTACCAGTTTCATCAGCTATAAAAATTCCATCTGGAGCATTTTCAATATAATTTTTAAATTTAGCATTGCTCTCTTCTTCAATTAACTCAAGTTTGATTTTAACCTCCGCTTGCTTCTTTTCTTTTAGTTTTAAGGTAAGTATTTTCTTTTCTGATACATCTTGCGTATTCCCTCTAAGAGCAATCACTTTTCCATCTTTATCAGTTACAGGAATAACAATTACATGAAGCCATTTTATTCTATTAGCAGAAAAATGGGCTGTCTTTTCAATTTCAAAAGACTTATTATCCTGGATGCATTGATTTATTTTATTTTGAAATTGGATACCCTCTTCTTTTGAGAAACACTTTAAATAGGATTGAAACAAATCCTCTTTCGGCTTCTTTTTAATTTCGAAGATAGAATATAATTCTTCCGACCAAATCATCTTTTTAGTGATTATATCAAATTCCCAACTTCCAATTTTAGCCATTTTTTGAGCGGCATTTAACAATCGCTCACTGATAATTAAATCCTGTTGTGCTTCTCTTATTTGGGTCACATCTCTTCCTATTCCATAAATAAGTTTTCCACACTGGTCGAAACTAGTAGTCCATTGAATAGTAACTATGGCTCCATTTTTTTTAATATATCTATTTTCGAAGCTTAATGAAGTCTGACCTTTGGATAAATTTTCTATTTCAAGATTGGTTTTTTCTAAATCTTCTGGATGGAGGAATGAAGTTAACCTTTTGCTAAGCAACTCCTCTTTTGAATATCCTAATTTTTTTACGAATGCTGGATTTACCTCTTTGTAGTATCCATCCATTTCCGCTATGCCTAGCAAATCCATGGATTCTTTAATATAGAATTCAAAATTGGCTAACGTATCTCGTCCTTTACTTAGTTCCTTTATTTCCTCTTTTTGATCTAATATAACTTTAAGTAAATCCTCATAGGTAGGTTTGGCTCCATTCATACTCATAAATGCAAATAATTATAAATATCTCTTTCGGTTGCAATTGCTAAATATAACAATTTATACTTAGAAATAATTATGCATCATGTATTTAAAAAATAAATTACCCATATTTTCCTCGAGTGTGACATTTGTTACTGTGTAGCCCTTGTTGCGAAATTATCTTTGCCTAATAATTAGAAATAAAAATTATGAAGAAAATAAATTTAATAGTACTATTTGGGATAATTTTAATGTCATCAATTAGTTATGGTCAAGATACATTGGCTATTTCTAAAACTGATCTTTGGCAGAAGGTAGCCGATAAAAATTTACAAATTAAGATTGCAGATCAGGAGTTTAAATCGGCACAAGCAGATTACAGACAATCCAATTCTCTTTTCTTACCGAATATTTCTGCCTCACATACAGCGATTTCGACAACAAATCCTTTAATGGCTTTTGGGTCTAAGCTGAATCAAGAAATTCTAACGGCTTCCGATTTTGATCCTAATTTATTAAATAATCCAGATCGTACTACAAACTTTGCCACTAAAATTGAAATTCTACAACCCATCATCAACATAGATGGATTGTATGGAAGACAGGCGGCAAGAGCTAAGATGAATGCATATTCACTACAAACGGAACGTACCAAAGAATACCTGGAACTGGAAGTAAACAAATCGTTTATGGAATTGCAATTGGCCTATAAAGCTGTTGTCGTTTTAGAAAAAGCAAATGCAACTGCGGCAGAAAACTTGAAGTTAATAGGAAACTATTTCAAACAAGGGATTCTTCAAAAAACAGATTTGCTATCCGTACAAGTTCGCGTAAGTGAAATAAAAAACCAATTGCAATATGCAAAAAGTAATGTGCAAAACGCCTCTGATTACTTGGCTTTTTTATTGAATGAAGATCTTGGAGACAAAGTATACAAACCTGCTGAAGCTCTAGAAAACACCATTACCATACAAACGATTAACACTTCCCTTTCGGCAAACAGAAAAGATATTCAAGCGATGGATCAATCTACTGAAGCCTATCAAAAAATGTTATTATCGAGCAAAATGACTTTCTTACCTCGTTTAAATGCTTTTGGAAGTTATGAATTGTACGATGACACCCTTTTTGGGACTAATGCAAAAGGATATGTGGTAGGAGCTCAATTATCATGGAATGTATTTGACGGTTATAAATCAATTGGAAAAATGGAAAAAGCGAAAGCTGATTTCCAAAAAGCGGAGATTGAAACACAACAATACAAAGCGAAAAGCCAACTGGAATTGAACAAAGCGAACCGCCAGCTTAATGATGCTGAGAACAAGGTGAATCTATCTAAGTTAGATCTGGAACAATCACAGGAAGCGTATAGAATAAGAAGCAATCGTTTTACTCAAGGATTAGAAAAAACGACAGACTTATTACAATCTGAAACGCAGATGTTCAAAAAAGAACTGGACTATTTACAAGCTGTTTTTGAATACAATTACACTCAGGAATATTTACAGTTTTTAACAAAATAAAAGTCAATTTCAATGACAATTTCAAAAATCAATTTCAATTTTAAAAGTAATATAATGAAGAACTTTTTATTTAAAACGACAATAATCGCTTCCCTTTTTGTCCTACTTATTTCTTGTAACGGAGAGAAAAAAGAAGCTGTGGCGGAATCTCCTGCAATTGCAGTTAAAGTAAGTGGCGTTGCTGAAAATGACAACAGTCCATTTGTAAGTGCAAGTGGAAAAATTGAAGCAGAAAACAGCGCTGATTTAAGTACACGAATGATGGGTTATGTAACTAAAGTTTATGTACAAATAGGACAACAAGTAAAAGCAGGACAATTATTGGTAAGCATCAATAATTCTGATTTACTGGCAAAAAAAGCACAGGTTGATGCTAGTATTCTTCAAGCTACCGCCGGATATAACAATGCTAAAAAAGACTACGATCGTTTTGTCGCTTTGTTCAAACAACAAAGTGCTTCCCAAAAAGAACTAGACGATATGACGGCTCGATATGAGATGGCAAAAGCAGGATTAGAAGGGGCCAGACAAATGCGAAATGAGGTAATGGCACAATTCAATTACTCTAATATCACAGCGCCGTTTTCTGGAGTGGTGACTAACACTTTTGTAAAAGAAGGTGATATGGCAAATCCTGGAATGCCTTTAATAAGTGTTGAAGGTGCTTCAAAACTACAAGTGACTGCAATGGTTTCTGAAGGTGATATCACTTCTATCAAGAAAGGAATGCCAGTAACCGTTTTAGTAAAATCGTCTAACGAAAAACTGACTGGTAAAGTAAGTGAAGTAAGCGTTTCTGCTAAGAATACTGGAGGACAATATTTAGTCAAAATAAATTTAGACAAAACAGACAGCCCTGTTTTATCTGGAATGTTTGTCAATGTACAATTCCCAGTGGAAAACAAAAGTACTACTACTCTAAATACAATGGTTTTAGTTCCTGAAAGTGCTTTAGTAAGACAAGGACAACTTACTGGAATCTATACTGTAGGAAATGAAAACGTAGCGCTTCTAAGATGGTTGAGAACAGGAAAAACATTTGGAGATAAAGTGGAAGTATTATCCGGCTTATCAGCTGATGAAAACTATATCATCTCTGCCGAAGGAAAATTATTCAACGGAGCGAAGGTTAGTATTCAGTAAGCAGTGGTCAGTATTCAGTGATCAGTGATCAGTAGATAGTGGTCAGTGGTCAGTGGTCAGTCAAAAATAGTTGTTAATACCGCGTGAGGGATAGCAGTGAAAATCCTTTTTCGTCAGTTCGAGTTTCCGCTTTTTAGCGGAAGTATCGAGAACAAGAAAAAGATTGTAACGAATAGCCCGACCCTTGTGGTCACGCCCAAATAAATAAAATATTATGCAAGAAGGAATTTCAGGTAAAATTGCCAACTTTTTCATCAACTCAAAACTAACTATTTTGATGATGATTGGTTTGATGATCATTGGGGTTTACAGTTCTTTTCTTATTCCAAGAGAAGAAGAGCCACAAATTAATGTCCCGATGGCTGATGTCATGGTGGGATATCCAGGAGCGAGCCCTACCGAGGTAGAAAGCCGTGTGGCAAAACCGCTGGAGAAAATCATCTCAAATATCAAAGGGGTTGAGCACGTGCATACGATGGCCATGAACGGTCAGGCGATGCTTATCGTTCAATTTTATGTAGGTCAGGATGTGGAGCGTTCGTATGTAAAATTATACGACGAATTAGCAAAACACGAAGATATGTTCCCAAAAGGAGTGTACAAACCAATCGTAAAAACGCGTTCTATTGATGATGTTCCCATGCTTGGGATCACGCTTTGGAGCGATAAAATGGACGATTTTCAATTGCGCCAAATTGCCGAAGAAGTAACCTCGGAAGTAGAAAAAGTAAAAGATGTTGCCATCACCAAAGAAATTGGCGGAAGAAGCCGCGTCCTAAAAGTGATTTTAGACAAAGATAAAATGGCAGAGAACGGCATTGATGCCTTAGGTATCATGGGAATGATTCAAGCTAATAATAGCAGCTCTCAATCCGGGAGTTTTGTCAATACCGATGAAGAATATTTGATTACGACAGGGAAGTTCTTAACGTCAGCTGACGATGTAGAAAATCTGGTTGTAGGTGTTAATAAAAATATGCCTGTTTACTTAAAACAAGTCGCAACGGTTCAAGACGGCCCTTCTACGGCAAAAAGCTATGTATCCTTTGGCTACAGTAAATCAAACGAAAAATACAAAGACGCAAAATCAGAATATCCTGCCGTAACCCTATCTGTTGGTAAGGTAAAAGGCGCTGATGCGATGAAAATTTCGGAGAAAATCATTGACAAAGTAGAACATTTAAAAACAACTATAATACCTAATGATGTTCATGTTGAAGTAACCCGTAATTATGGTGAAACAGCATCAGATAAAGTAGGTGAATTGTTGCTGCACTTAGGTATCGCTATTTTGGCCGTTACTATTTTAGTAATGTTTGCCATGGGCTGGCGAGGTGGATTAGTGGTATTCTTCTCGGTTCCATTAACATTTGCTTTGACATTATTCAGTTACTATATGCTGGATTATACGTTGAACCGAATCACGCTTTTTGCCTTGGTTTTTGTGGTGGGAATTGTCGTCGATGACAGTATCATTATCGCAGAGAATATGCACAGGCATTTCAAGATGAAGCGATTGCCATTTAAACAAGCCGCTATTTACGCGATAAATGAAGTAGGAAATCCAACGATTTTAGCGACATTTACGGTTATTGCAGCTATTTTACCCATGGCGTTTGTATCTGGAATGATGGGGCCATATATGAGTCCGATGCCTATTGGAGCTTCGATTGCGATGATATTATCACTGTTTGTTGCCTTGACGGTTACGCCTTATTTAGGCTATCATTTACTGCAAGAAAAAGACGAGCAAGGACATAAAGAAGCCGAAGGTTTAGAAACTAGTTTCATTTATAAAATGTACAACAAGTTGGAGCGTCCTTTACTAGAAAGCAGCATGAAACGAAGAGTGCTTGTGGGAGTGACTGTTTTATTACTGTTTGGTTCTGTTGGTATGTTTTTTACCAAATCAGTTTTGGTGAAAATGTTGCCTTTTGATAATAAAAACGAATTTCAAGTCGTAATTGATATGCCCGAAGGAGCGACTCTGGAAAGAACAGCAGCCGTTACTAAAGAAATTGCACAATATTTAACCACAATCCCAGAGGTTGTTGATTATCAAAACTACATTGGAACCTCGGCACCAATCACTTTTAACGGATTAGTACGTCATTATGATTTACGTGGTGGAAGTAATATGGCTGATATTCAAGTGAATTTATTGCACAAAGAAGATCGAAAATTACAAAGTCACGACATTGCCAAAAATGTGCGTCCGCAAATTCAAAAAATTGCCAAGAAATATGGTGCGAATGTAAAAATTATCGAAGTTCCGCCAGGACCTCCTGTATTATCAACATTAGTAGCTGAGATTTACGGCCCCAATTACAAAGACCAAATTAAAGTGGCGCAACAAGTAAAAGATATTCTGCATAAAACAGAAGGTATCGTAGATATCGACTGGACTGTGGAAGACAATCAAACAGAATACAAACTAGAAGTTGACAAGGAAAAAGCAATGCTGAACGGGATTGCACCTCAACAAATAGTGGGGAATTTGACTTATCTATTGAAAGAATATCCTATTTCTAATTTGTATGCTGAAAATTCTAATGACAATGTAGGGATTGTTCTTTCGCTTGACGATAAAGACAAAACAAGCTTGCAAGACATTCAGAACCTAAAAATAAAAGGAAGCCAGGGGAATATGATTCCGGTGAGTGATTTGGTAAAAGTAAAAACAGATACATTACAAAAAACCATTTATAGAAAAGATCAAAAACGCGTGGTTTATGTTACCGCTGATATGGCTGGAGCATTAGAAAGTCCGGTGTATGCAATTCTGGGAATGACGGAGAAACTGGATAAAATGAAAATCCCAAAAGGATACAAAGTCAATGAATTATATATGGACCAACCAACAGATGAAAGTGATTTTACGGTAAAATGGGATGGGGAATGGCAGATTACATTAGAAGTATTCCGTGATTTAGGAGTAGCCTTTCTAGTAGCTATCGTGATTATTTATATGTTGATTGTGGGCTGGTTCCAGAACTTCAAAACACCAATGGTGATGATGCTAGCGATTCCGCTTTCCTTAATCGGAATTGTGTTTGGTCACTGGTTATTAGGTGCTTATTTTACAGCAACTTCTTTTATTGGTATGATTGCCTTGGCAGGTGTTATGGTGAGAAATTCAGTTTTACTGATTGACTTTATCGAAATAAGATTGAATGATGGCGTACCGTTAAAACAAGCGATTATTGAGGCTGGAGCAGTAAGAACCTCTCCTATTCTATTGACAACAGGTGCAGTAGTTATTGGAGCTTCCATTATCTTATTTGATCCGTTGTTTCAAGGATTGGCAATTTCGCTAGTATTTGGAGCCATTGTTTCTACTATTCTAACATTGATCGTAGTGCCCATAATTTATTATGTGACGGAGAGAAAGAAATGGGAATCCTCCCCCAGCCACTCCGAAGGGGGGGAGACAGAACCTAAAAAAGAAAATGTTATATAATTAACTACTCCAGTTCCCTCCCTTTTTCGGGAGCTTAGCTGGAGATAATACTAAAAATCAATGAAACTACTAATTATAACCGCAATAAAAGCATTTGACGCAGCAGTCAAAAAAATGCTAAAACAAGCACAAGTACAAACTTTTAGCTACAAGGATGTAACAGGATTTAAAGATATTTCTGAAGTGTCAATGGAAGGAAATTGGTTTGGAAGCGAAATGAGCGAAAACGAATCCATATTGTATTACGCCTTTGTAGACAACGGAAATGTAGATACATTGATTGAAAAAGTGAATGAATTCAATGCGAAACAAGAAAGTTTGTCAAACATTCATGTGGCCGTATTAAATATTGAAAAACACAATTAATAAAATTATAAAATATGAAAAACAAAGTTTTTAGAATACTAGTAGGATCATTTATCTTAATCAGTCTATTATTATCCGTTTACGTTAATCAAAACTGGTTGTGGTTCACGGCTTTTATAGGAGTCAATTTAATTCAATCCGGTTTTACCAAATGGTGTTTACTGGAAACTATTTTATCCAAAATCGGACTGAAAGACTAATTCCCATTTATATAAATCTAAACCCCGATTTGCCACAAGCAGCTCGGGGTTTTTTATGCGCTTATTTTTTTGGGCGTGTCCCCACCTACACTCCGTTGCGGTGCGGTCGGGCTATACGCTGTATCTTTATGGCTTGAAGAAACGCCATAAAGGATGCCGCTTCTATCCCTCACGCAAAACACAACAGCGTTTGTCATTGCGGGCAGAATTGTTATTGCGAGCGAAGCGAAGCAATAACACTAACAAAGGCACACAAGTTGAGCAGCAGGATGGGATTGCTTCGCTTCGCTCGCAATGACAAGTTTACGCGTAAATAAATCGTGATTACAAAACAATTGACTACATTTGCATCGTACACGATATAAACGCGTACGCTTAAAATTAAAAAAATGAGTAAAACCATAGAAACAACATTGATACAAAATATTTTCAGAATACTATTAGCCTTTTTTATGGTCTATGCCGGATTCAGTCACCTTACTTTTAATAGAGTAGATTTTCAGGCGCAAGTACCAGACTGGTTGCCGCTAAGCAAAGATTTGGTCGTAGTACTATCTGGTATAGTAGAAATGGCATTGGGTCTCGGTTTGGCTTTTTGGAAAAAGGAACGAGTTGTATTTGGTTGGGCACTCGCGTTGTTTTTTATTTTAGTGTTTCCAGGAAATATTGCGCAATACTTAGATCAAAAAGATGCTTTTGGAGCACTAAATTCAGATAAGGCACGTTTAATACGTCTGTTTTTCCAACCGGTACTTATTGCCTGGGCATTATGGTCAACTGGCGCGTTTAAAGACTGGAGAACCAGAAAAACAGAAGACTAATATGGACGATGCACAATTAAAATTAAGCAGCCAAGTTTGCTTCCCGCTCTACTCCGCTTCCCGTCTCCTCACTAAGGCCTACAAACCTTATTTAGACGAAATGGGGATAACGTATCCACAGTATTTAGTGCTACTAGTATTGTGGGAAAACGATGATCTTTCTGTAAATCAGATTACCGAGAAGCTGCTGCTAAATACCAATACACTTTCACCATTGCTAAAACGCATGGAAAAAATGGAACTCCTGCAACGCAATCGTTCTACTACAGATGAAAGAAGTGTTATTGTACAGCTTACAAAAAAAGGAAAAAACTTAAAAGACCAAGCAAAGCCCATTCCTGAAAAACTCATCAAAATATTGCTTACCGAAAATATCAAGATATCCGATGTACTGCAGCTAAAAGAGATGCTGAATGAATGGATTAAAATACTAGGAGAAGGCAACAAAAAATTAGAATAAAACAAAAAATAAAAACAAAGAATATGGAATTATTAGACAAATTAAATTGGAGATACGCTGCTAAAGCGATGAATGGTACAAAAGTATCACAAGAAAAAATTGACAACATAATTGAAGCAATATCACTTGCTCCTACATCAAGTGGTTTACAACCGTTTGAAGTAATTGTAATTACAAATCAAGAATTAAAAGAAAAAATCAGACCTATTTCTTGGAACCAATCCGTTGTTACTGATTGTTCTCATTTGTTTGTATTCGCTGCCTGGGATACTTACACCGCTGAACGCATTAACAAAATGTTTGATTTAACAAACACCATTCGTGGTTTTAAAAACGAAGGTTGGGAAAATTACCGTCAGATGCTTTTAAATCTTTATCCGCAAAAGGATGCTGAGGAAAACTTTACCCACGCTGCTAAACAAGCTTACATCGCATTTTCGCAAGCTATTACTGCTGCCGCTTTTGAAGGAGTTGACAGTACACCTTTAGAAGGTTTTGATGCTGATGCATTGGATGAAATTTTAGGATTAAGAGCTAAAGGACTTAGAAGTTGCGTTATGCTTCCTGTAGGTTATAGAGACAGCGAAAATGACTGGTTAGTTAATCTTACTAAAGTGAGAAAAAGCAAAGAAGACTTAGTTACTTTAATTGATTAGTACCTAAAATTAGATAAGCTAAAGCGGTTTGAGTATACACTCCAACCGCTTTTTTTTTGTTCTATATCTTGGACCTCATAACTCCACTACCGCACAAATCCTTCAACATGGAAAACGTAGACCTAAAGCTAGCACAGCTTCCTACTTTGTCATAAAGGAAATTTTACACTCAAATACTTATGTTCTCAATAAGCCAATTTTAACTATCTCCGTTTATTTCATATATTCGTTCTGTACAAAACGATGCCAAAATGAACTTCAAATCTTTTCCAGAAATAAAATCAGAACGTCTTTTATTAAGAAAATTGAAAGAATCTGATGATGCAGTTATCTTATACTTACGCTCTGACGAAACGATTAATCAATATATCGAAAGACCAGAAAACAGAAAAACAAAGACTATCGAGCAAGCACTCCAATTTATAAATGAAATAACCGATGATTACCACAATAATAAATCGGTAACTTGGGGCATCATTTATAAAAACGAACCTCAACTTATAGGAACAATTTGCTTGTGGAACATTTCCGAGAACAATACCCTTGCCGAAGTGGGTTATGCCCTTAATCCTGCGTTCCAAAATAAGGGAATTATGAGCGAAGCGCTAAATTGCGTTATTAATTTTGGCTTCAATGAATTGAAACTAGACAAGATCGAAGCCTTCACACATCATAAAAATGAGAGCTCTAAAAAAATATTAGAAAAAAATGGATTTACGTTTATGGAAAACCGAAAAGATCAAGACAATGATGCTAACAGTATTTATGAAATTCTAAATAGTCAGAGTTAACTAATTGCGATTCCTTATGCAATTTTAAATCACGGTATATAAAGCTAAGGTTTTGAATTTCGTCTGTATTAATTTTTAATGGCAAATTGAGTACCATAAAAAAAAGCTAGATGATAACGTCAGTAGTTACTCTCATTGGAAGCTAAATACTACTTGTTTTTTTTATAAGATAATGTAAACAAACCTCATAAAAAGCAATTTAAAAGAGGGTCGTTTTTCATAACTCCTATCAGTATCTCTATAAGACCAACTAGACTCTCTCTTCACAAAAACAAATAAAACACCTAATTTCACCTCCCGAAACAAACTACTTTGTAATACTCAATTAAAACTTTAACAAAAAAACTAGAATACATTTGTATATACAAATAAAATAAGTGTTACATTTGTACCAACAAATGAAAACCGTATTGGTATGAAAATTGAAGACATCATAAAAACTACAGCCATTTTAAATAATTCAAATCGAATTATTTTAAATGTAATGTATACCGAAAACATAATCAATGAGAAATTCAATGAAGTTTTGAAACCCTATGAGTTATCTGGTGAACAATACAATGTGTTACGTATACTAAGAGGGCAAAAAGGAAATCCTGCTAATATGAGCGTCATTCAGGAACGGATGATTGCCAAAACGAGTAACACTACCCGTCTGGTAGATAAATTATTATTAAAAGAATTGGTTACACGCAAAGTCTGTCCAGAAAACAGAAGAAAAATAGAGGTTTTGATTACTCAAAAAGGATTAAACGTTCTACATGAACTAGACCCTAAAGTAACGGAGCATGGTAATTATTTTTCAAAAAATTTAAATGACGAGGAATTAGAGCAATTGAATACATTATTAGAAAAATACAGAAATCAATAAAATATAAATTATGAGTACTTTCTTAGAACACCAGAATTGGAGATACGCAACAAAGAAATTTGATGCCAGCAAAATAATAAACACCGAAGATTTAGATACTTTAAAAGAAGCAATCCGTTTAAGTTCTTCTTCTTATGGATTACAACCTTACAAAATTATCATTGTTGAAAACCCCGAATTAAGAGCTAAAATCCGACCTGCTGCCTGGGGCCAATCTCAAATAGTGGAAGCTTCACATCTTATCGTTTTTGCAAATGAAACTCAAATTGCAGAACAATCTATTGATAGTTATGTCAAAAATATAAGCACTACAAGAAACGTCCCTATTGATTCATTAAATGGATACTCAGACTTCATGAAGTCAAAAATAGTAACGCTTGATAAAGATTCAAAAAACATTTGGGCGTCAAAACAAACCTATTTAGCAATGGGTAACTTATTAAATGCAGCTGCCGAACTAAAAATTGACGTTACTCCTATGGAAGGCTTTGTTCCTGAGCAGGTAAACGAAATATTAGGATTAGAAAAACTAGGTCTTAACGCTTCTTTAATAGCGACTTTAGGTTACAGACATGATGAAGATGCTACTCAACATTACAAAAAAGTTAGAAAATCACAAGAGGAATTATTTATTACACTATAATTATTAACACTAATCAAACTAAACACATGAAAAATTTAAAAGCGATTGCATTAGCACTAACGGTAGTATTCTCTACTTTATCAGTAGCAGCACAAACAAAAAAAGTAGATGCGGCAGCAAGCACCATTAACTGGGTTGGAAAAAAAGTAACAGGACAACATAGTGGTACTGTAAATCTAAAAGCGGGAACTTTAATCTTTAAAGGAGATAAATTAGCTGGCGGAAGTTTCACTGTTGATATGACTTCATTAACTTCTACTGATCTTTCTGGTGAGTACCAAGGAAAATTAAACGGTCACTTGAAATCAGAAGATTTCTTTGGAACTGAAAAATTCCCAACTTCTACTTTAGTATTCAAAACTATTGCAGCAAAATCTAAAACTGTATATACTGTAACTGCAGACTTGACTATCAAGGATAAAACAAGTCCAGTAACATTCGATATTACTGTAAACGGAAATACTGCTACAACAGCTTTCAACGTTGACAGAACTAAATATGATATTAAATATGGTTCAGGAAGTTTCTTTGACAACTTAGGAGACAAAGCAATTTCTAATGAATTTGAATTGGCGATTTCATTGAAAATGTAAAACAAAGCATTTAAGTATTTAATTTACCCCAACAATTATTTTGTTGGGGTATTTTTTTTTAAAGAGTAATTCCTTACATAAATTAACATTCGAAATTTATAATAACACATTCATAATACCCACAAATTCTTAGGATAACATACTACTTCTAATTTTGGAATTGTTAAAACACTAACATTAATAAAGCATTTTTTAAATAAAAAAACGCTGCGTGAGCCAAATAAAAACAATCACCAATACCATTTTCCTTCTCAATTGAGGAAATAGAAAACTTTAAAAAGTATCGTTATGAAAAGAAAATTATGTTTTACAATTGTCGGTTTTATCTGTGGTCTTATAACTTTTGCACAACAACCTAAGGGAATTACTGGTGACTCCAATTGGATGACAAACTGGACTAACTTTAAGCCGGCAACAACGGATTACAGCGAGGCTACAAATATACTAGCGGGTATAATCGACAAAGACACTAAACTATACAAAAGAAATACCTACCAGTTAACTGGTGTGGTTTATGTAACTAATAATGCAGTTTTAACTATAGAGCCTGGAACTGTCATTAGAGGCGATGAGGAAACATGCGGTACGCTTGTCATAACAATTGGTGCCAAAATCATAGCCGAAGGCACAGAAACGGATCCAATTGTCTTTACATCTTCGAAAAATGTTGCCGCCAGAAGACCGGGAAATTGGGGAGGTATAATAATTTTAGGAGAGGCTCCAATCAATAAAATAGGAGGCATCAGTTACTTAGATTTCAATTTAGACCCAATGATGAGCCATTATGGAGGAAAGAACCAAGACGATAACTCTGGTATTTTAAAATATGTTCGAATTGAATATTCAGGTAGAAAGATAAATGCACTGAAAGAACTGAATGGTCTATCGATGGCCGGTGTGGGGCGAAAAACAAAATTTGATTTCATTCAGATTAGTTATTCTAATGATGATTCTTTTGAATGTTATGGTGGTGACGTAAATCTCAATAATCTAATCTCATACCGCGCTACTGACGATGATTTTGATTTTACGCAGGGCGCGCAATGTAATATTAACAACAGTATCGCCATTCGCCATCCTTTTTCTTCTGATATATCTGGCTCCAGATGTTTTGAAATAGATTCCTATGATAAAATTGAAAATGCTGATATGACTAAAAAATTTACCAAAATAAATGCCAATAATATCACCTTAGTCAATTTAGAAAAAAACAACCAAGGTCTAATCCGTGAATCTGTATATATCAAAGAAAACAGTTCGCTTAACTTAAATAACAGTATTGTTTCTGGCTTCAGTCCCTTTATTTTATTAGAAGGAAAAATAGGATCTGGCGCAGCCAATTTAGTCAAAGTAAACATTCATGAAGTCAAGATTAATAATTGTACAGGTTCCGTTGTAAGCGAGATCTCTTCATTGGACCCCGAAATACAAAAATGGTACAGCAACGACTCCTTTTCTTTAGAATACACTAACCTCACTATTCCAGATTTATTTACCGAAACAAGTATCAAAAACAACAATCCTGATTTCAGAATTAAAGTAAAAAGTGTATTGGTCATAAATAACTAAGAAGTATTACAAAAAAGCGGGAATTTAATTCTTATAGTACAAACCCATTCTCAATATTTCGAAAAAAGGTTCGACAAACTTCAAAATTTTCCTTAAGATTTACTTCTTAAGAAAAAGGAATAATTCAAAAATGGTATGTCACAAGAAAATATAACAAAAAAAGACTAAGAATTTAGTTTTTTTTATTCTAATCGAATTGAATAACCAAATTACATTTATATATTTGTAACATGAACACAAATACAAACAATACTTGGTGGTGGAACAATTTACGTCAAAAGTCGTGAACTAAGCTCCTATGGTATTATCCACTATAAATATAAAAGGCTTGTCATCACGACAAGCCTTTTTTTTATGTTCCTTTATTTTCAACATCACTTAAGACTTTAAACCTTAAACTTTAAACAAATTGAAACCTTTTATATTTAATACAAAATACAAACAAATACTTGCAGACACCATAACTCCTGTTAGTGTGTATTTCAAGATACGCGATAAATTTCCAAACAGTCTTTTATTAGAAAGTAGCGATTATCATGGGAGCGATAATAGTTTCTCTTACATCTGTTGCAATCCAATTGCTTCTATAAAAATAGAAAACGAAACGATTTACAAAACCTTCCCAGACGGTACTTCGGAAAAAATAGCAATCGATGCCAACACAAATATTCCCGAAGTAATCCAAGAGTTTTCAGGGCAGTTCAAATCGGAGAAAAACGACTTTAAATTTATCAATAATGGTTTGTTTGGGTATATTTCCTATGATGCCGTACGCTATTTTGAGAAAGTAAAAATCGCCAAAAAAGACAATAGCATTTCAATCCCAGATGTATATTATGCAGTGTACCAAAATATCATTGCAATCAATCATTTTAAAAATGAAGCGTATATCTTCTGCCATAGTTTGGACGGAAAAAACAACATTTCTGAAATTGAACAATTATTGCAATCCCGAAATATTGCTTCTTATAAATTTTCGAAAGAAGGCGAAGGCTTTTCAAATTTAACAGACGAAGCGTTCAAACATAATGTGGCTTTGGCCAAAAAGCACTGTTTCCGAGGAGATGTTTTCCAATTGGTGTTATCTCGTAGGTTTACCCAAGGTTTCAAAGGTGATGAATTCAATGTGTACAGAGCGTTGCGAAGCATCAATCCTTCTCCTTATTTGTTCTTTTTTGATTACGGAGATTTCAAAATTTTTGGGTCTTCGCCCGAAGCACAAATTATTGTCAAAGACCGTAAGGCTGAAATACACCCTATTGCCGGAACTTTCAAGCGAACAGGTGATGACGAAAAAGACGCAATACTGGCGAAGCAATTATCCGAAGATAAAAAAGAAAATAGCGAACATGTGATGTTGGTCGATTTAGCCCGTAACGATTTAAGTAGAAATGGTCACAAGGTCAACGTGGAAAAATACAGAGAAGTACAGTTTTTCTCGCATGTGATTCATTTGGTTTCCAAAGTAACTGGTCATTTACATGAAAAAGCAACGACTATGCAAGTAGTCGCCGACACTTTTCCAGCTGGTACATTAAGCGGAGCGCCAAAACACAGAGCAATGCAACTCATCGAAGAATATGAAAAAACAAATCGTAATTTTTATGGCGGTGCTATAGGATTTATGGATTTTGAAGGAAACTTCAATCATGCCATTATGATTCGAACATTCCTGAGCAAAAATCATCAGTTACATTCTCAAGCGGGAGCCGGAATTGTTGCCAGTTCAGATGAAGAAAGTGAAATGCAAGAAGTGTACAATAAACTCCTTGCGTTGAATAAAGCGCTGGATTTAGCAGAGACAATATAGAAAATAAGTGGTCAGTTTTTAGTGATTTAGTATCAGTTGGCAGAACCTGAAACTTTAAACTTTAAACTTTAAACAAAAAAGACAAAATGAAAAAAATATTAGTTATAGATAATTACGATAGTTTCACTTACAATCTTGTCCATTATCTGGAAGATTTAGAGTGCGAAGTGACGGTATACAGAAACGATGAATTTGAGATCGATGAGATTGCAGGATTTGATAAAATACTGCTTTCCCCTGGCCCTGGAGTTCCTGAAGAAGCCGGATTGTTGAAAGCTGTGATTCGGAAATACGGCGCTAGCAAAAGCATTCTGGGCGTTTGCCTTGGGCAGCAAGCAATTGGAGAAGTCTTTGGAGGAACGTTATCAAATCTAGACAAGGTATATCATGGTGTTGCAACAATGGTAACACAATCTGTAAATGACGAACATTTATTTGATGGTTTAGAAAAAGATTTTGAAGTGGGACGCTATCATTCTTGGGTTGTCGATGCGACATTGCCTGAAATGCTAGAAGCGACTTCTTTTGATGAAAATGGTCAAGTAATGTCCTTGCGTCACAGAACATTTGATGTTCGTGGGGTACAATTTCACCCAGAAAGTGTGTTGACTCCAAACGGGAAAAAAATATTGGAGAATTGGGTAATAAGCCCCCTATCCCCCAAAGGAGGAACAAATAATTAAAACGAATTTAAATTATAAAAACCCTATTTACCCCAATAGGTACTCCCCTCCTTCGGAGGGGTTGGGGTAGGCTAATGAAAAATATATTAAACAGATTAATCAATCACGAAATGCTCACCGCAGCAGAAGCAAAAGAGGTCTTGGTCAATATATCCCTAGGAAGTTATAATGCAAGTCAAATCTCCGCATTTCTTACGGTCTTTATGATGCGTAGCATTAGCATCGAAGAACTTTCTGGTTTTAGAGAAGCCTTATTAGACTTATGTATCCGCGTTGACTTATCAGATTACAATACGATTGATTTATGCGGAACGGGCGGTGACGGAAAAGACACTTTTAACATTTCTACGCTAGCCTCTTTTATAGCTTCGGGAGCAGGAATAAAAGTTGCCAAACACGGTAACTACGGAGTTTCGTCTATTTCTGGTTCTAGTAATGTGATGGAAAAACTGGGAATCAAATTCAGTAATGATGCCGCTTTCTTAGAGCGAAGTATTGACAAAGCGGGGATTTGCGTTTTGCATGCTCCTTTATTTCACCCTGCGATGAAAAACGTAGGCCCCATCCGAAAAGAACTGGCGGTAAAAACCTTTTTTAATATGCTAGGGCCGATGGTAAACCCATCATTCCCAAAGAATCAATTGGTAGGGGTTTTTAATTTAGAACTGGCTAGAATCTACTCTTATTTATATCAAAATACCGATGTGAATGTTACCATTCTACATTCATTAGATGGCTATGACGAAGTTTCATTGACTGGTCCTACAAAGATTATCACGAGTTCGATGGAAGGAGTCCTAAACCCAGAAGATTTTGGCGTTAGCCTCTTAGCACAAAGCGAAATCGAAGGAGGAAAAACAATCGAAGCATCAGCCCAAATGTTTACCGACATCATTTCCGGAAAAGGAACAGAAGCCCAAAACAATGTGGTTTGTGCCAATGCTGGAATGGCAATTGCAACGGTAACAAAATGTACCCCGCTCGAAGGATTTGAATTAGCTAAAGAAAGTTTGCTGTCTGGAAAAGGATTAAAAGCATTGACTACTTTACAGGAATTGAGTAGGTAAAAAAAAATACAAAACCATACACGAATTTCACAAATTCCCACTAATTAATTTGTGTAAATTAACGAAATTCGTATTTGATTTTAGTTAATCATAAGTGATTTAATATTGACTAAAACTTTAAACAAATTAAACGATGAATATCCTAGATAAAATAATAGTTGATAAAAGAAGAGAAGTTATTCTCAAAAAATCAATCATTCCGGTTTCTCAATTGGAAGCTTCCGTTTTTTTTTCAAAAAAGACCATTTCATTAAGTAAAAATTTAAGAAATAGCACTTCTGGAATTATCGCAGAACACAAACGACGTTCTCCATCAAAAGCGGAGATAAATTATAGTTTCACGGTGGAAGAAGTCGTAAAAGGATACGAGAGTGCCGGTGCCTGTGGAATTTCGGTATTGACGGATGGGAAATATTTTGGTGGTTCTTTAGATGATTTACTTTTGGCGAGAGCCTCAGTAAACATCCCTTTACTGCGAAAAGAATTTATTGTAGATGAATACCAAATCCTGGAAGCGAAAGCCTATGGAGCCGATTTAATTTTGCTCATAGCGGCGGTATTAACCAGAGAAGAAATCAAATCCTTATCTCAATTTGCAAAGAGTTTAGGACTGGAAGTATTATTGGAAGTACACAATCAAGAAGAGTTGGAGAAATCAATTATGCCAACATTGGATATGATTGGTGTCAACAATAGAAACTTGAAAACTTTTGAAGTAAGTCTAGATTTCAGCAAACAATTAGCGGCACAAATACCAGACGAATTTGTAAAAATTTCCGAAAGTGGTATTTCATCTGTTGAAGCGATAAACGAATTAAAACCCTTTGGCTACAAAGGTTTTCTAATAGGTGAAAACTTCATGAAAACAGAAAATGCTGGAAAATCGGCGAAGGAATTCATAAAGCAACTAGCCCCTTAACCCCCGAAGAGGAACTCCATTTTTGTGGAAAAAAAAGTCAAGAGAAAGTCAAGCAAAGCTTTAAAAACTTCGCGAGAAGTTATTAAAGCTAAATAAATGATCATGAAAAATTTAGACAAACATAACATAACGTCTCCCTTCCTTTCGGGGAGGGCTGGGGTGGGAATAAAAATCTGCGGCATGAAATACCCCGATAACATACTCGAAGTGGGATCACTCCTACCCGATTATATGGGTTTTATCTTTTGGGAAAAATCGGCTCGCTATTTTGACGGCATCATTCCTACTCTGCCAAAATCCATAAAAAAAGTTGGCGTTTTTGTCAATGAGATAATGGACAATATTTCTGAAAAAGTCAAAAAACATGATTTACAGGCTGTTCAGTTGCATGGAAAAGAATCAGTCGATTTTTGCGAAACATTACGCAACCAATTGCCAAACAACATCGAAATCATCAAGGTGTTTTCTATCCAAGATGAATTTGACTTTAACGTTTTGGAACCGTTCGAAGCGGTCTGCGATTATTTCCTTTTTGATACTAAAGGGAAATTACCTGGAGGAAACGGAACGACTTTCAATTGGAAAGTATTAGAAAATTATCCTTCGACCAAACCCTTTTTCCTTAGTGGCGGAATAGGACTCGAAGAATTAGAAGCAGTTAAACAAATATTAAAAATGAATCTACCCGTTTATGCTATTGATGTAAACAGTAAATTTGAAACAGCGCCGGGATTAAAAAACATAAACCTTGTACGGACAATTTGCGAATTGCACCTACAATAAAAAGAAAAAAAAATGAGCTACCACGTAAACGAAAAAGGCTATTACGGTGAATTTGGAGGAGCCTACATTCCTGAAATGTTATATCCAAATGTTGAAGAATTACGCCAACAATATTTAAAAATCACTGCAGAACCAAGCTTTCAAGCAGAGTTTGATGCACTTTTAAAAGATTATGTAGGACGTCCTACTCCTCTATATTTTGCAGAACGCTTATCTGAAGAATACAATACAAAAGTATACCTTAAAAGAGAAGATTTATGTCACACTGGAGCACATAAAATCAACAATACCATTGGCCAAATTTTACTTGCCAAACGTTTGGGTAAAACCCGTATTATTGCCGAAACTGGTGCAGGCCAACATGGTGTTGCGACAGCAACTGTCTGTGCTTTAATGGGATTGCAGTGCATCGTCTATATGGGCGAAGTTGACATCAAGCGCCAGGCGCCCAATGTAGCGCGTATGAAGATGCTAGGTGCCGAAGTGCGTCCGGCACTTTCAGGATCCAAAACCTTAAAAGACGCGACAAACGAAGCTATCCGCGACTGGATCAACAATCCAGTAGACACCTATTACATCATCGGTTCTGTGGTAGGACCACATCCATATCCTGATATGGTGGCTCGTTTTCAAAGTGTCATCTCTCAAGAGATAAAAACACAATTACTGGAAAAAGAAGGAACAGAAAAACCTGATTATGTTATTGCCTGCGTTGGTGGCGGAAGCAATGCTGCCGGTACATATTACCATTTTATCGATGATGAAGACGTAAAGATCATCGCTGTCGAAGCGGCAGGTCTAGGAGTAGATTCTGGAGAAAGTGCAGCTACCTCCGTATTAGGAAAAGTAGGTGTGATTCATGGTAGCAAGACCTTATTGATGCAATCTACAGATGGCCAAATTACCGAACCGTATTCCATTTCGGCAGGATTGGATTACCCGGGCGTTGGTCCTATGCACGCTAATCTTTATGCAACGGGAAGAGCGCAGTTTATCTCGATTACTGATGAACAAGCGATGCAATGGGGATTAAAACTTTCTAAAATGGAAGGACTTATTCCGGCGATTGAAAGTGCTCATGCTTTTGCTGTTCTCGACGAAATGAAATTCAAACCAGAGGATATTGTGGTGATTAATCTGTCCGGACGTGGCGACAAAGATTTAAATACGTATATTGACTACTTTAAATTGTAAAAAGGGTTGATCCTGAATCATTTTCAGGGCGTTCCCGCGTACCCTGAAAAAAGTTTCAGGGCAAGCGGGCGGGCTGTTTGCTATATTCCCGATTAACAAAAACTACGGCAATCGCCTTGTTTTTCTAAATCGGGAGATGCCGCTTCCATCACTAACGCAATCCACACAAGAAGATCAGATTTAAAAATAAATTATAAATAGAAAAAAATGGAAAATTTATTTGCCTACGGTTCTTTAAGAGAAGAAGATGTACAAAAAACTGTCTTTGGACGAATCCTAAAAGGGATTCCAGAAAAATTATCGGGATATGCGGTAAAACAAATTGAAATTGAAGAAGAATTTGGAATAGAAACCTATCCGATTATCACTCCCACCGAAGATAATAAAGATGCAATTCATGGAATAGTGTATGAACTAACCTTAGACGAACTTCAACTTTCTGATACCTACGAAGGAAACTCTTATACCCGCATCCAAGTCCCTTTAGAATCAAAACAATTAGTCTGGGCTTATAGCGCCAAAGTATAAACCAATCAAAAACAGACTGCAAAACAGATTCACAATCTGATAAAATAGTAAAAATGAACAGAATAAATCAAAAATTACAAGCAGACAAAAAGATACTCTCCATCTACTTCTCTGCTGGATATCCTAACTTAAACGATACCGTACAAATCATTCAGGATTTGGAAAAAAGTGGCGTAGACATGATCGAAATCGGATTACCGTTTTCTGATCCATTGGCTGATGGTCCAACCATACAAGCCAGCTCCACTCAGGCCTTACATAACGGAATGACCACCCAAGTTTTGTTTGACCAACTAAAAGACATTCGGAAATCAGTTTCTATTCCTTTAATAATCATGGGATATTTCAACCCAATGTTACAATATGGCGTGGAAAATTTCTGTAAGAAATGTGCTGAAATCGGTATTGATGGCCTAATCATTCCTGACCTTCCAGTTGATGTCTATGCCGATGAGTACAAAGCTACTTTTGAGAAATACGACCTAATTAATGTACTCTTAATTACACCGCAAACTTCTGACGAACGCATTGGATTTATCGATAGTGTCTCAAATGGATTTATCTATATGGTAAGCTCCGCAAGTGTAACGGGATCACAATCTGGTTTTGGAAGTACACAAGAAGCGTATTTCAAACGCATCGCTGACATGAACTTACGCAACCCTCAAGTCATCGGTTTTGGAATAAACAACAAAGAAACCTTTAATCAGGCTACACAATTTACCAAAGGTGCCATCATTGGAAGCGCATTTATCCAGTACCTAACGGAAAACGGAACAGGGAAAATTGAAGATTTTGTAAAAGCAATTCGATAAACTTCTTTTTTAGATAAAGGCTAGACGTCGTTTAATCTCGTTTTAAAACGAGATTAAACGACGCTTTTTTTATTGTGCAGTGTATAAAAAAATACGACTATTTGTAAGTATCTATTTCTATATTAGCAATTATATAAAAAATGCTATTATCACAGAAAGCCATGAGTTACCATCCACTCCGCAAAACTGAATTAATAATAAAAAAAAACATAGCACTAATATCTATTTTTATGAGTTTCGTTTTAATAGTAACAAATATTATTACGGTCGAAAAATTTGACACTGGATTTTGATTAAGAATCATATCAAGTTCTTTGTGATTTTTAGCAATGTTTCTAACTCTTCAAAAAAAAAGAATTAAATATTAAACAAAATCACTCAATCGCTAAAAACACGACAAAACGGAATGGAACGCAGACAATGGTAGTAGTACTTGGCGTTTTTGGAATAGTCACTTCATTTGTAGTTGAAAATCCTATAATAGGTGACCCTTTATTTATTTTGTGTGCTCTTGGTATCGGTTTTATCTTCAAATGGATTCCTTTTAGAAAACGAAATTTGAATAAATAATCTTAATAATGCAATGGTATCACACAATTACTATAGGATTTTTCAATATCAACTTTAACTTTCTAGAAACTCATTTTTGGACTATCGATACAAGTTTTTGTTACTCTAAAACTTAGAAAAATTACTGCAATAATAAAAATTCTCAATTAATTCTTTTTTTGATTTCAAAACCATCTTTTTGAAATTAATTTATCAACAAACTACAAAAAAACCCGATTAAAGGAATGATAAATTTATTTTAACAAGTAAAATATTTCTTTTTAATTAAAAAAAGGGAGTTTTTTATTTAAAAATAAGGGTAAGAAGTACTTTTTATTTATTTATTTATTAACTCTTTTATTTTGTAAATAAATTCTGCTTAACCCGTATTGTCCCTAGACTTTCAGTAATTATTAAAAAAATAAAATACATCTATGTTATAGGCAATACACAAAACAATTCTCTAAAATTTTAAGATTTTCATAACAAAATGATAATTTTCACTATGTTTACAACATTAATTAACCCCAAATTATTCATAATGAAAAAAAATAAATTTAGCAGAATTAACACCATTTTCTGCACAGCGGTATCTTTATCGCTTTTAGTAGCATGTTCAAATAATGAAGAAGTTGAAGCCCCACTATCTGCGACAGCTTTAGAAAAAGTTGATCTACAACCCGACCTATTAAATGCACAATGTAGTTATGTTGATGGTAACTGGAGCTCAACAGCCTACTTGAACACTACAATGATCAACACTACGCAAACTAATTTTATTTATGCACAAAACACAAAAATCGCCAATGTTTTTGGCCAAAGTGCAGTAACCCTTAAAATGGTACACGATAACAGTAACCCCAACTCTACTTACAATGCGATTTCGTATTCTAATCCTAAGAAAATTTATTTTGGGGAGGCAATATACATCGCTGCACTTAACAAAGGCCAAATTGTTCCAGCAATGATTTTGGCTCATGAATTTGGTCATCAATTGCAATACACCTACAATTTGCCATCGAAACCAGAAAATACAGCAAGACCTAATGAATTAGAAGCGGATGGTTTTGCAGGGTATTACATGAAAAGACCTACAGGATACAATGCAAGTTGGACAGCTGCTGGGCCTGGTTTTGAATTTGCTTATGCTATTGGTGATTACAACACAACGAGCGCTGGTCATCATGGCACGCCTCCACAAAGACGTTCTGCAGCACGTTTAGGATGGTATTTAGGAGATTATGCTTTATCCGCTAGTGATTTTGATTATAATTTTTTCTATTATTATGATGGTGTATTATCAGGAACATATCGTACAACTACTCCTGAACGAATCGATCCGAAAATTGATGCTTTCATCAAATCTAAAATGAGTGAGTTACAAAAAATTAGATCTGGTGAAATTTCTGCTGAAGAATTTACAAAACTTAAAGACTAAAATAACACCACCAGTAATTTTAAAAAAGAGGACTTTGGCGTCCTCTTTTTTATATACTAAATTGTCCCATCCTGAATCAGATTTATAATTTGTGACTCGAGACTAAAGGTATAATGCACTCCATAATTTGGGGTAATTATTTTAATTATAATAACTAGGAAGCCGTTTCTTCTTCGACAGCAAATTCCATAGTATCTTCTGCTTCTACTACAACTTCAGGTCTAGCAGCCTTTAGTGCGTTAAACTTTTCTATTTTTTCCAAATCTTCTTCTTCTCCTGAGAAATACGGGAAAACATCCATAATAGGAGATTCTGAAACAGCTGGAATATTATATTCACCCATGGTGCTTTGCATGATTCCCATTGTATTATCAAAAGCTTCTTTTACATCATTAGCCTGTACTAAAAAATACATATTAGTTTTGCGTTCTTTACCACTTTCTTCATCATAAGCTAATAAAGAAATTTTTGATTTAAACCAGCGATCACAATTTTCAAAAGGATGAATCTCAGCATAATTAGCCACTTTTATATTCGTGATTTTAAACTCTTCACTGATATAAGCTGACATTTCTTCATTAATTCTACTTTCGGCTTCGGTATACGATAAAGCATCTACCAAATAAGGTTCTGTCGTAATCTTTTGACCTCCAGTTTCATCTGTTTTTCTATATTTAACTTTGCATTCGTACCAAGTTGTGCTCATCTATTTATTTTTTAGGATGTCAAAGATAGATTTTAAAGGAAAAAAAATCGGTTATTATTGAAATAGATATTCACAATTTTGAATATATGTTACTGTTCGTTTTTTTCTAATTGCATTTTTTACTTTACCTCAACAAAATTCATAATACCCATTGCACAATTACTGTCTCCGAATCTATAAGACTCGTATTGCTTTGACAAATCTTCTTGTATATCCTCGCTGTTTTAGACTTGAAATAATCACTTTCATATCCCGACCTGAAGTTGCGTGAATAAAATCACTTTCCATTCCTTTTGGATTAGAAACGATACCCAAATGCCCAATAACATTTCTGGTCGGACTTAAAAACAACAAAACATCTCCCTTTTTCACGCTTTCAATGGCGATTTCTTTCCCAAAATTATCAAATTGTGAAGAGCTTCTTGGAACCTGAATTTTAAAATGCTGAAAAACAAAGTATACAAATCCTGAACAGTCAAACCCATCCCTGCTGCACCCAGCTTCAACATAAGGTGTACCCACTAAATCCATCCCAAAACTAACGATACTGTCCCGCAAGGGAACATTAATTTGACTTCCATTTATTGGTGCGTCCTTGACGAGCATTTCCTTCTTTTCTGGCAACCTCTTACCTACTATCCCCTTATCTGCCCTCAATGATCTGTAGGCGAAACTGATCAAAACAATCAGTACTAAACTAATGGTTGTCAATGACTTTAGGCGATTTATATTATTAGATGTCATAAAAACAAAATTAGAAAAAGTATAAATTTATAAATGGCTGTAGATGTAGCGCGCCTTGCATAATTCAATAAGTAAATGTTACCTAAGACACTCTAACCTACTTTACAAATCTAACTAAATTTAGAAAAAATGAACAGAAATTCTCAAAAAAAGCAACTAACGCCCATTTTCAGTCCCTACGAAAAACAGTAAGTTATAAAGTCTAAAACGATCTCAATAGGAATATTCTTTTTTAATTCTATTCTCCGTTTAACTTCTATAGCACTTACTTGTTAAATAAATGTTAAAATTAAATTAAACAAGTGTTTAATTTAAACACTTGTTTAATTTTGAAACATATTTAAAATCAATGGCATTCAAAACAGATTTTAACGACAAACAAATTCAAATCCTACAAGTAGCAGAAATCTTATTTGCTGAGAAAGGTTTTGACGGAACTTCCATTCGAAATATAGCAAAAGAAGCCAAGATTAATATCGCTATGGTTTCTTATTATTTTGGTTCAAAGGAACGTTTACTGGAATCCCTAATATTTTATAGAACTAAAGATTTAAAGATACAGATTGAAAATTTGTTGGTTGAAAATCTAGATCCTATTGCAAAAATTAATAAACTGATTGAAATTTACATCAATAAGATCAATTGCAATAAGGGAATTTTTAGAATCCTTCACTTTGAAGTAGCGACCAAAAAAAAGGAATTAAATATAAAATCCTTTTATGAGTTGCGAAAAAGCAATTTAAAATCTCTAGAAGCTATCATTAATGAAGGCCAGGATAAAGGTGTTTTTAGAAAAGACATTTCGATTCCGCTAATCACTCCCACGATTCTAGGTACTTTTTTTCACTTTCATATGAATAAAGAGTATTTCATGAATTTATTACAGCTAAACACTGAAGATTTGTACAATAATTATATAAATGTCAACCTGACAAAACACATTCAACAAACCATAAAAGCACTTCTGATATATGAAAGTTAGTCAACTCATGCTCTTTGGGATATTCTTCATCGGAATTTCATCAATAGAAGCGCAAGAAAAAACGAGTTTAACACTCGATGAAGCCATTCATTTGGCTTGGGCCAAAAGCAATGAAGTTTCATTGGCAAACACAAAAGTCACAACTAAAAAATTAGAACTACAGTCAGTTAAAAACAGCCGCTATCCTGATTTGAAAATTTCAGGACAATACCAACGATTAACGAAAGCATCCATTGATTTCAAAATAAATAAAAGTAGTGATTCTGGGCCGCTTCCTGTTGTAGATCAATTAATGATAGGACAAGTAAGCGCTAGTCTTCCCATATTTTCTGGTTTTAAAATTCAAAACACCATTAAAGCCTACGATAACATGTATCAGGCTGAAACGGCCGCTGCAATGCAAACGAAAGAAGAAGTGGCGATGATGGTCGTTAACTACTATGCCAGTTTGTATAAAGCACAAAAAACGGTTCAACTTTTAAAAGAAAATCAAAAAAGTGCTCAACAACGGGCTACTGATTTTCTTGAATTGGAAAAAAACGGTATTATTCCAAGAAATGATCTGTTAAAATCACAACTTCAAGTTTCAAAAGTACAGCTGTCTTTAGACCAAGCTATCAGTGAATTAAATACAGTGAATTTTGAGCTTGTCAGTCTGTTAAAAATGGATTCAAAAACAAAATTAGAAATCAAAGAAAGTGATTTTGCCGACTTCCAAATGACTAACATTCCAACTAATGACGAGCTAGCATTGGGAAACCGTAAAGATTTAGAATCCATTCGATTACAAGAAAAAGCTAGTTTAGCTACTATTCAAATGGCTAAAAGCGGTTATTACCCTTCTATTTCAATCATTAGTGGTTATACTGCATTAGATTTAAAAAATGTTCTCACAGTGCAAAACGCCATGAACATTGGTGTTGGCGTATCCTATGATTTAAGCGGTATTCTAAAAAATGGTACCAATGTTAAAATAGCAGAAAGCAAAGCACTTGAAGTACAAAATTCAGAAATGATGCTTACTGACTATATCAAAATACAAGTACAAAAAGCCATTGAAGATTATGATTTAGCTTTAAAACAAGATCTAGTTTACAATCAGGCGGTGGAACAAGCATCAGAAAATTACAGAATAATCAGAGATAAATATGATAACGGTTTATCTGACACCAACGATCTTCTTGAGGCTGATGTAGAGCAACTGGGTTCTAATATCAATAAAACACTAACAAGGGCTAATGTTATCCAAAAATACTATGAATTGCTTTCTGTAAGCGGGCAATTAAACCAAACTTTCAATCTTTCAAAAATATAATCGACACTTAAAATGACTAAGAAAAAGACCAATACCAAGTTTATCATTATAATTACTTCATTAGTATTATTAGGTGTTATTTATGGAACCTATAAGTATATTCATTCCCTTTCTCACGAAGGAACTGATGATGCACAAATTGAGAAAAACATGAACCCAATTATCCCAAGAGTATCAGGATACGTAAGCAAGGTGTTTATAAAAGACAACGATTTCGTAAAAAAAGGAGATACTTTATTTACAATTGACAAGAAAGATTACCAATTAAAAATAGACGAAGCAACAGCAAATCTGGCTGCAGCCGAAGGAAATTTAGAAATTACAAAAGCAGACATCGGTAGTATTCTGGCTAGTATTTCTGTGTCGGAAGCTAATGTGAAGTCAGCCGGCGGAAACATTGAAAGTGCTAAAATAAAATTAGATCGCGTAAGTAGTGATTACAACCGATATAACAATTTATATAAAAGCCATACGATCACAAAACAACAATACGAACAGGCTTTAGCGGCTAAATTAGAGGCTGAGAATCAAGTACGTATTTTGCAACAGCAAGAAAAAGCAAGTGCTTTTCAAAAATCAGTTGTTGTGGCAAAATCAAAAGCAACTGACAAACAAACGGATGTGGCTGATGCCAATATCAAAAGAGCTAAAGCATTACTTGCCTCTGCAGTTTTGAATTTAAGTTATACCGCTATCACTGCAGCAATTGACGGACAGGTTTCTAAAATAGATATTCAACCAGGACAGTTAGTTCAACCAGGACAATCTCTTTTTTATATTATCAACAACAATGAAGCATGGGTTGTAGCTAATTTTAAAGAAACGCAATTGAATAAAATGGTGATTGGGCAAAAAGTGACTATCAAAGTAGATGCCTATCCTGATTATGCTTTTAATGGAACGGTTACTTCTTTTTCTCCTGCAACTGGAGCGCGTTTTTCTATTTTACCTCCAGATAATGCAACTGGTAATTTTGTAAAAACGATTCAACGTTTACCCGTAAAAATTAGCATTGATGCAAACAACGATATTGAAAAAATAAAATTATTACGTCCGGGAATGAATGTGGATGTAGACGTACATATAAAATAAAATGGTAATAGGACAAGGAGACGACGATTTAGTCGAATACGGCTTTAGACGGGTTATCATCACAATAACGGCAGTACTATGTGCTTTGCTGGAAATTGTAGATACCACTATTGTAAATGTAGCGCTAACGAACATGAGAGGAAGTTTGGGTGCGACCTTAACAGACGTTGCTTGGGTTATTACTGCCTATGCAATTGCAAATGTGATTGTAATCCCAATGACCAGTTGGCTTTCACAACAATTTGGACGAAGAAATTACTTTGCTGTTTCGATAATTATTTTTACCGTTGCTTCTTTTTTATGTGGTAACGCTACTAATATATGGGAATTAGTGGCCTTCCGATTTATTCAAGGTCTTGGAGGTGGTGCCTTATTGGTAACGGCACAAACGATTATTACAGAGAGCTATCCTATTGCAAAAAGAGGAATGGCGCAAGCTATCTATGGAATGGGTGTAATTGTAGGTCCTACGTTGGGCCCTCCTTTAGGTGGGTATCTTGTAGATCATTTTTCATGGCCTTACATTTTTTACATCAATATTCCACTGGGTATTATCGCGACTCTTTTGACTTTAAGTTTTGTTAAAAGCCCAAAATACGGAGAAAAATTGAAGTCGAATCAAGTCGATTGGATAGGAATCATTCTTTTGGCATCCTTTATTGGTTCATTACAATTCGTACTGGAACATGGGCAACAAGATGACTGGTTTAACAACAAATTGATTATTTTATTAAGTGTAGTTTCATTATTTGGCTTAATCCTCTTCATCTGGAGGGAATTAACCTATAAATATCCAATCGTAAATTTAAGTGTTCTGAAGGACGGGAATTTGAGAATTGGTACGCTTATGGCTTTCATTCTTGGTTTTGGATTGTATGGTTCCACATTAATAATTCCAATATACACACAATCCATTTTAGGATGGACTGCCACTGATGCTGGTTTATTATTGATTCCCGGTTCTATAACTACTGCTTTTATGATGCCAATTATTGGTAAATTGATTCAAAAAGGAGTTCCTCAAGGGTACATGATTGGTGTTGGGTTCTTAGTTTTCTTTTTATTTACCTTAATGATGCACAATAGCATGACACCCGATACCGGCGAAGAACATATGTATTGGGCTTTAATTTTAAGAGGAGTTGGTTTAGGATTGCTTTTCGTGCCTATTACTACTTTATCGCTATCTACTTTATCAGGTAAAAACATTGGTGAAGGAGCTGCGTTTACAGGTATGATGAGACAATTGGGAGGTTCATTTGGTATTGCCATCATAACTACTTTTATTACACGATTCAGTCAGGAACATCGCGTCAATCTGATAGCACACTTAGATAGCAGTAAATTTGAAGTACAACAACGATTACAGCTTTTGCAAAAAGGATTTATGTCAAAAGGATTCACTGCCAATGAATCTATGAAAAAAGCCTATCAGGCAATTGATTATTCGGTATTAAAGCAAAGTACTGTATTATCGTATATGGATATTTTTATGTATCTGGGTATTATGTTCCTCTGTTGTATTCCAATTATATTCTTCATCAAAAGAGGAAAAAACAAAATCAATCCGGCCGATGCCATGCATTAATATTCATAAAAAAACTCCGATCTAAGTCGGAGTTTTTTTATGAATTATTTTGAAAAGGACTATCGGGTAAAGACTAAATGATCGCCTTTTGAAATTGTAGCATCAAATTGATAGCCATCATAATTGAAGCCTTTTAAATCTTCTATTGTTTTTGCTTCAGTATCTATAATATAACGTACCATCATTCCTCTGGCTTTCTTTGCAAAAAAACTGATTATCTTCAATTTCCCATCTTTATAATCCTTAAAGTCAGGAGTGATTACCGGAACTTTCAAGGCTTTAGTATCTACCGCCGAAAAATATTCATTACTTGCTAGGTTGACAAACAACTCCCCTTTCTCTAATTCTTTGTTTAGCGATTTTGTTACTTTAGTTTTCCAAAATTCATATAAGTTTTTATCGTCTCCAATAGACAGTTTTGTACCCATTTCTAATCGGTATGCCTGAATTAAATCTAATGGTTTCAGCACTCCATACAAACCCGAAAGTATTCGTAAACTATCTTGTAAATTTTCTATTTTTTCTATTGGAATCGAATACCCATCTAAACCAGTATAAACATCTCCATCAAAAGCATAGATAGCGGGGCGGGCATTTTCAGGCGTAAAAGGCGTTTTCCAATCTTTATTCCGTTGCCAGTTCAAGTCCGCTAATTTAGCTGAAATATCCATTAATTCAGAAAGGTCTTTTGGGGATTGCTGCTTCAATACTTTTTGAATTTCCCTTGATTCTTTCAAGAAAGCAGGTTCGGTATATTGTGAAGTAGGTAATTCCTTTTCGAAGTTTAAAGATTTGGCTGGTGATATGACAATTTTCATAATTAATCCTGTTGGAGGTTCTTTTTAATACAAACTCAAAAGTACAAATTGAAAAACAATAAACACACATATACAAATCGATTTGTTTAATGATGAAATAGAAAATAAAAATTGCAGCAAATTTTAAATATGTTATTTTTGATTCTGAATTTTATAACACAAACCCACTATTTTTTTATCATGAGCAAAATTGAAATTAGAATAGCAGCACTATCCGATTTAGAATCGCTACAATTAATCGGCAAGCAAACCTTCACCGAAACTTTTGCCGCAGTAAATACCGCTAAAAACCTTTCTAATTATATCGCGCAAAGTTTTAATGCACAACAAGTAACCAAGGAACTTACTAATCCGGAATCTTCCTTTTACCTAGCCATTTTTGACGCTAAAATTATTGGTTATTTAAAAATAAATTTTGGTAGCGCACAAACTGAGTTAATGAATGAGCACGCGATGGAAATTCATCGCATTTATGTTTTACAGGAATACCACGGTAAAAAAGTGGGACAGTTATTTGTTGATCAAGTACTGGAAATCGCACACCAAAGGCAAGTTGAATATATTTGGTTGGGTGTTTGGGAAGAAAATTACAGAGCGCTTGGATTTTATGCTAAAAATGGATTTATCGAATTTGACAAACATGTTTTTACCTTAGGCGACGACATACAAACCGACCTATTATTAAAGCTTCAAATAAAAAAATAAATCATCGCAAATACTATTCCTTCCATCGAACCAAAAAAATCGACCTCAATTCTTAATGCTGCAGTTATTGTGGCCGCACTTGGGTATTTTGTCCATAGTTGAGATTTGTTGTTATTAAATATCGTTCTCTCAGATGAGACGGTCTTAAAGTATTAGGAAACACAATTTAGAATAAAGTAGAATATTAAATGTAGGAATGATCGTGGGTGCTGTAGCAGCAATTATGACTGTCGTAGTACTTTGGAAATTGAAAGAAACCTTTCGTGCATATTTAGATTACATCAAAAATAGTACTGTATCCAAAAACTAACCTCTATTATTGCTACTATTTATAGCAAATCCTCTTTTAGTTGTAAAGTGTTTAAACAACAACTGTCGTGTAATTTGAAGAAATCTACTAACAAAATAGCATGAAAACCGTTTTTTATTGTTGTCAAATTATCAAAAAAACAAAACTTAAATTCCTGTTTTAGGATAGTTAATACGGTAAGGTCTGATAATATTATCAATTTCTAGGAGGAGATTCGTAACTATTTAGCTATTTTTGTAATTCTTAGAATTAGTCCTTTAAATTAGTAACAAAAACGGAAATCCTTCCGATTTTAGGGTAAAAAGAATCCATGAAGACAAAAATGAAAAAAACAATAAAGCGCATTTACAATTCAGATTTATTTAATGAGTTTTTTGAAAGCGAAAAATCAACTGGGCTTATACTTATAGCGTGCACCATATTTTCTTTGTTTATGGCAAATTCAATCTTTGGTTCACAATACCTGCATACCTGGCATATGAAACTGGGAGGCGAAAGTCTGGAATATTGGATTAATGATGGTTTAATGACCATCTTCTTTTTATTAATTGGTTTAGAATTAGAAAGAGAAATCTATGAAGGTGAATTGTCAAACATAAAAGATGCTCTACTACCCATATTTGCAGCCTTGGGAGGAATGCTTGTTCCTGCAGGACTATATTTACTGCTCAACTACGGGACTGTTGCACATTCTGGCGCAGGTATTCCTATGGCAACTGACATCGCTTTTGCATTGGGAATTCTGTCTTTATTAGGCAATCGGGTACCATTGTCTTTAAAAATATTCTTAACCGCATTAGCAGTTATAGACGACTTAGGAGCTATTCTGGTTATTGCAATTTTTTACACAAAAACTATTCTTTGGGCTAACTTAATATATGCTTTAGCTACAATGTTAGTGTTGTTTGTACTTAACCGTATGAAAGTTAGAAATTTAGTTCCTTACCTTATTGGTGGTGTCATTATGTGGTGGTTTATGCTTCATTCAGGAATTCACGCTACTGTTACAGGAGTATTATTAGCTTTTGTTATTCCGTTTGGAAATGGAGATAAAGCATCTACCTCATCCATTTTACAGCGTTTCCTACATAAACCGGTTGGTTTTTTAATACTTCCGCTCTTTGCGTTAGCCAACACAGCAATCGTTATCAGTTCAAACATAGGAGAAACTATCGCTCAGCATTACAGTATTGGAATCGCTTTAGGATTAATAGTAGGAAAACCATTGGGAATCTATCTCTTTTCACTTACTGCCGTTTCTTTGGGAATTTGTAAACTTCCCTCTGATTTGAATTGGAAAACAATTATTGGCGTCGGATTTTTGGGAGGTATTGGGTTTACAATGTCCATTTTCATCACGTTACTTGCATTCGATGACCAAACTATAATTAGCAATGCTAAATTTATCATTCTTCTTTCTTCTTTAATAGCAGGATTAATAGGGTTTATCTTTTTGAAAAACACTTTAAAAGAAGGCATTGATGAAAACAATAGTAAATAGTCTTTTTGCTTATATCAACCTAAGCAAGGGGGAAGAAGAAAAGAACAAAGTATTGGATTTCGTAAAGTCCAACATTTCCTTTAGAGGATCTAATTTATGGATTCTAGCATGTGCTATTGTTGTGGCATCTATAGGGTTAAATGTGAATTCTACGGCGGTGATAATAGGTGCGATGCTAATATCACCGCTAATGGGTCCCATTATAGGAGCCGGTTTTGGGCTAGGTGTTTATGATTTCAATTTACTGAAAAAATCCTTAAAAAATCTGCTAATTGCCACGCTTGTTGGTTTATTTGTTTCTACACTTTATTTTTACATTAGCCCGTTCAAAGAAGCGCAACCCGAATTATTGTCTAGAACTTCCCCGAATATCTATGATATCCTTATTGCTTTTTTTGGTGGATTAGTTGGTGCAATTGCCATAACAAGAGTAGAAAAAGGCAATCCAATACCCGGTGTAGCCATCGCAACGGCCCTTATGCCACCTCTATGTACTGCAGGATACGGCCTAGCATTAGGGAGTTTTAAATTCTTTTTTGGCGCCATGTATTTGTATTCTATCAACTGCGTTTTCATTTGCATTTCTACTTTTTTCATCGTAAAATATTTAAAGTACCCTACCAAAAAGCAACTAGATGATAAGGCGCAAAAACAAGTGAAGTATATTATTACAGGCTTAATCACAGTATTAATCCTACCTAGTATCTATTTTGCCTACCAATTAATTGAAGAAAAGAAATACCAGCACCAAATTGATCTTTTTACAGAAAATGAGTTTTCAAATAAAGGAATTGCCATTTTATATAAGAAAACCAAATTCAATCAAAACCCCAAAAAACTAGAACTCGGTTTTCTTTCCAAAAGATATAGCGCTGCTGAAATTAAAAAACTAAATCAAAGACTTAAAGCGTATGATATTAATAACACTACCCTATCTGTAATACAGGATACAACAGACCTTAAAAGCGATATTCTAAACGAAATTAATTTTAACAAATCACAATTAAGCCAAAAAGACGTTTCAATTTTAAGTCTAAAAAAACAAATCGTCGCAAATAAGTATGATAATAAAGCCTTATTAGCTGAAATAAAAATTTTGTTTCCTGAGGTAGATAATATTTCGATATCCAATCATACTTTTAATGAAGGTACCGATAGTATCAAAACAATACCTGTCTTGATCTATAAAAGTAAAGAAGACCTTACAGAAAACTCAGTACAAAAATTAGTTCTCTGGCTGCAGCAACGATTAATCAAGAAAGATATTGAAGTGTACAAGCAACCCACTATCGCTGCTAAAAAAACAGAGGAAAAAGAATCCACAAAAAAATAGCGTTTTTGTAGGACTATAATATAGCTTTATTTAGATTCTAAAATCAAAATGATTCGTTGAACGGAATCTCCATAATGGTATTTAGTTTTTGTATTTGCAGCATTGATTAACTCCAATTATTTAGGAATAAAACTATTCAATTACTATTCACGTGTTTAAATTAAAAAAAAACTCCCAATCTTAAAGCAGTAAGATTGGGAGTTTTTTATGTGGTGATGGATATACTCTTCCTAATCCCCTATTATGCTAATGCTCTAAAATATTTTCGATTAATCGTATATATCTGATTTTCAACGATTAATTAATTTATTTAGCGTTTTAATTCTTTATATTTAGATTCTGTAATCGTCGAATAAAATGAATTATGAGCAAACCCTTACTTTGGTATTTTAGGAGACAATCTCTTTTGTACAAAATAAAATTTAGAATGGTTTCTAGGAAATCATCGGTAAGTCGTATTGAAAATTTTTGCTACAACGCTATAAATCCAAAATGTGACATTCCTCCTCTTTATTTTCAATTGAACAAAATGATTTTGACGAAACCAAAGGCAGACCTGAGCGATATGGAAAAAGCAAAAAAAATAGCGAAGTGGCTTAGAAATCATATCAAAGGGGGACCTGGACTTGGAAAATCCTCTAACAGCGCACTACGAAAAATGATAAGAGGTGAAGGGGGAATTTGCAGCGATCTTTCGCAGGTTTATAATAATTTTTGTGTCATCAACGATATAAAAGTAAAAGAGTGGGGCTTAAAAATTATGACAGCTAACCGAACAATCCTCGGTGGTCATTCCTTTAACGAAGTATACTCTAGAGAATTTCAGAAGTGGGTTCTAATTGATGTTTCCAAATCAATATTTTTTTACCATACCAACTCTAAAATACCTTTATCTGTTTTTGAACTAATTAAATTAAAGAAAGAAAACAAAGAAATCCATTATTTTAAATTCAATAAAAAAACTATTGTTGACAAACAGTACATAGAAGACCTCTATCTTATACCTAACTCATTTCCTTTTCTGATCACTAATTATTGTACTAAAACCTATGATTATTTTTTAGACAAACTCAGTTTTTTGCCAGAAACATTAATTCACGGTCTCGTTTACCTCACAGGTAAAAGTTATATTTTTGAATTTCCAAAAAAAAAGGAATGTAAAATAAAACATCCAATAGATAAACCTGTACTTACAAAGATTCATAAAAGACATCCAGTCGAAGCGATATAAAAAAGTCCGCTCAGTAGCGGACTTTTTAATGCTTAGTACTTTTATTTATTTAGGGTCTAAAATTAAAGCAATCCGTTGAATACAATCGGCATAATGGTATTTAGTCTCTGTATTCACGGCATTACTTTTTGCTATTCCTAGTATTGATTTCAAAGTCGTTAACTCGCCTCTAACCAAAGCTCTTACATCAGATTGTGCTACATTGTAATACTCTCCAGAACGACTCGGTTTGATTTCTTCTTTCATAAGATATTCCATTCTTTCAATGTAGGCACGTTGCAAGTTTCTGCGATAAATAGAAACTGCAGCTGGAGTATTGGCTTCTTTCCATATTCCTTTTCTCATATCGCGTAATAAGTCCAAAGCAGTATAGTTAGCACTACCTAAAATTTCTGCATCCATCAATCGACCAATTCGGTCAAAACTCAGCACACTATTCAAATGTCTTGCCTGTAAATTTCTAAAACGTTCTGTATAACCAGAGTAATCTGTATTTTTTAAAGTCTTCACATTTACCAGCCAGGTAGGAGAGGCAAAAGCATTCGTTTGTAACCACTGCATGGCTTCTTGCTGTTGCAGTTTTGGAACGACTGTGTAAATAACTCCTTGTTGATTGGGCTTTTTAATATCCTCATGCACACCACCCACATTGGTCACAACATGGCCGACATACCTACTCCAAACATCTAACATTTCTTTATACAACTCCTCTAAATCTTCATAATTATTAGTCACATCACTCGTCCATTCTGATAAATGTGCCGCAACATATTCTAAGTTTTTAAGTCCATAGCTACTCGCTTTCATAGAATTATTTCCTATGTCTTCCGTTTGTGAACTTGGGTCAAAACTACTACTTTGCTTACCAAACTTATACATGGGATCTCCCGCTTTTTCCATAATCCATTTGTCTAAAGTAGGTACTTCTGCTTCGGGAGAAACGGAGTTTGGAATTACTCTATATCCCCAATTCACTGCATAATGATCGTACGGCCCCATCTGGCGAATAAAACGCACTCCTTTATCTCCGGGTTGGGCTATATAATTAAAACGAGCATAATCCATTAAACTCGCTGCTATTCCATTTTTTTGTGTGAAATCGGCATTTCTATAACTCTCCGTATCGTAGGCACAACTTGCTCCCATATTGTGTGGAAAACCTAAAGCATGTCCCACTTCATGAGCAATAACAAAACGCATCATCTCCCCCATTTCCTCATCACTTGTATTTAGTGTTCGTGCAGATGGATTTGCAGCACCTGTTTCTAATAAATAGCGATTACGGTACGAACGCAAGTGATTGTGGTACCAGATAACATCGCTTTCGATAATTTCTCCAGTTCGGGGATCAGAAACACTAGGACCAACTGCGTTACGGGTCGTACTAGCTACATAACGTATTACAGAATAACGCATATCCTCCGGGCTAAAATCAGGATCTTCTTCCTTTGTTGGAGGATCTTTGGCAATAATAGCATTTTTAAAACCTGCTGTTTCAAATGGTTTTTGCCATTCTTCAATCCCTTGCTTAATGTATTTACGCAGTTTTTCCGGTGTGGCAGGATCAATATAATACACGATGGGTTTAATGGGCTCTACCAGCTCCCCTTTGGCGTAAGCCACAGGATCTTTAGGCTCTAATCTCCATCTGCGGATGTATGTTTTACTATCTGATTTTAACTCCTCGCTGCCATAATCATATTGACTCATCGTAAACCAACCCACCCTTGGATCGGCCAGTCGCGGTTGCATCATTATTTCAGGAAGCAAAATCATCGATTGGTTCATTTGAATACTAATCGTTTCCGTATCTTCAAGGACGGGAGGTTTACTCGCATTGTAAGTAAAGTCCTGAATCACCTCAATATTCATCGGAAAACTTTTCATCGTCGTGATAAAACTGCGAGAATCATCCATGCCCTTTACCTTATAAGTCTCTCTCATACTAGATGATAATCCGCTTATGGCCTTGACATCACTTCCATAAAACTTGGTTACATCAATTACTGTATTGGCTGAATCTTTACTGAAAGCAGCAATATCAAAAGCATACAAAGTAGGCTCGTAATTATTGTTTTTTACAGAAATACTAATAGGCAAGCTATCATTGGCCACCGCACTATAAGACTTTAGTTTGATTAAAATTTTATCTTGAAAACGTTGCCAAACGACTAATTGCTCATTTGTCTCTGAACCCGCATTGACATAACCACCACCTAAATTAGAAGGCAGTTTTGAGAGTCTGCTCACTAAAAGCATGTCCTTGTCTAACAATTTATTAGGAATTTCAAAATAATATTTTTTATCTACTTTATGTACCCAAAATAAACCATCATCAGAGATAGCGTCTTTGGTAATTACCTTATCATAGTCTTTAATGGTAACTTCAGGTTTTTTTTCTGGAGTAGCAACTACTTCTGTTTTTTTATTCTTTTTCTTATCTATATGCCACTGTTTTTGGGCTAATACTACACTAGGCGCAAGTACAAAAGCTGCCAGAGTGCTCAAAATGAATAATTTCTTCATTTAATGGTTGTTTAATGATTAATCTGTATCAAAAATAATTTTAAGCCTCGCCTTAATCGACTTTATAAGTATATTTAACTTATAATTAACAATGACAAAAGAACTTGGGCGTGTCCCTACGGGTCGGGTCTTCCGCTACAATCTCTCTTGTCTTATCTCGTTTTAAAAACGAGATAAGACAAGAGAGGATTTCCACTACAACCCCTCACGCAAAACAAAAGCAATGATGACGCACAAATAAAAGAGGGGGAACTAAAACCCAAAACAAAGCAACAGGAAATACTAAACTCAAAATTTACGGAACCCTGCACTGCAAATCAGGGAAGCGAATGAAAAAAGAAAATCGGGTATTTTTTAACTCTGAGACGGATGCAATTCAAAACAATTTCCGACCTTGTGGTCATTGCATGAAAACAGCATACAAACAATGGATTTATTCAGCACCGAATTAGACGAAAACCAAAACTTGCTTCCCAAAGACGGAACCGTACTCTATTATGGCCCTATTATGCCGGTGAAAGAAGCCAACTTTTATCTGCAAAATTTACTAGAAACCATTGCCTGGAAAAACGACCAAGCCATTATCTTTGGCAAACTTATAATTACCAAAAGAAAAGTGGCGTGGTACGGCGACACAAATTTTAACTATACCTATTCCAATAACACCAAGCAAGCTTTAATCTGGACTCCGGAGTTACTTAAATTAAAAACACTCGTGGAAGAAAAAACGGGCGAAACCTACAATTCCTGCCTACTCAATTTATACCACAATGGCAACGAGGGCATGGGCTGGCACAGTGATGCCGAGAAAGACTTAAAGAAAAACGGTGCGATTGCCTCCATCAGCTTTGGTGCAGAACGTAAATTCACCTTCAAACACAAAGATAGCAAAGAAACCGTATCTCAAATCTTAGCACACGGAAGCTTACTATTAATGAAAAATGAGACCCAGACGCACTGGTTGCATCGCTTACCACCCACTACACGAGTTTCTACACCACGAGTAAATCTTACTTTTAGAACGATTGAAATACTGTAAGCTGCTTTCTATTACAAGAAAAAACACAAAATATCACTATAAGTGGGTATTGTAAAGTTCTATTTTAATTTGTGTCTTTACCACGAGATATAAATACCCAAAATTGATACCGCTTTAAAATTAAAATAAAGCTTCAGTTAGACCAAAAAAAATTAAACCTAAAAACAAATTAACTATGAAAAGTGAATGGATTGCAACCTATGAAGGTTCTGAAATAAAAGTAACAAATGGCTGGTTTACTGGCGAAAAATTATTTGTAAACAATGAATTGCAGGACGAGCAGTTAAATTTCATTACTCCAAGCCAAATGACTGGTACCTTAACCACTAAAGATGGAAAACAACTCAATATTAAAGCCAATATCTCGGGATTTGCCACCACAAGTTGCAGACTATTTATTGACAACAAAAAAATAGAATTACAACAAACCAAATAAACTTATTAGCGCTATAAAACAATTGCTACATATAAAAGCAATTCTGTTTTAGATTTTCAATCTTATTCTTTTTCAAATCATAATAAAAAATGAAGATTCCTTCTTTTGACAATCACCGTGGTTTATACAATTCATTAAATATAATTTTGCCGTACCTTGTTATTGTAGGGGTATTTCAGTTAGTATCTTACTATCTTTCCGGTTATGACTATTTAAACTCTGCTAGAACTCCAAAAACCTCACTTCAAACATTCATTACAACCCTAGCCACCTTACTGGCAACTTTTGTAACAGTATTGCTTTTTAAGAAAAAATTAGGCCAAAAGTTTTTTATCAACATCGGTTTTCAAAATATAGCCGTAAAGAAAAACCTGCTCCTAGGAATAGTATTAGGCTTTATCATTATGTTAACAGGATTTTTATCGTTACTTTTTACAAATGAAATAAGTATTCAATCCATTAATTTTGACCTCACGGAACTTTTACTAAATATTGGCATATTTATTTTCGTTGCCATTGGTGAAGAAGTACTGTGCCGAGGATTCATTTTAAACAACCTCATGAAATCCTATAATAAATATGTAGCCTTGATTGTTTCCTCACTCTTTTTTAGTTTGTTACACCTTGGTAATCATTTTATATCAGTACTAAATCTATTTGATCTTTTTATTGCGGGAATTCTTTTGGGGATTACCTACATAAATACCAAGAGATTATGGTTTCCTATAGCCTTGCATTTTAGCTGGAATTTTTTTCAAGGAACTATTTTTGGCTTTAACGTAAGTGGCAATGACGATTATTCTTTAATAAATATCAGCTACCCAAGCCCTACCCTTTGGAATGGCGGAGGTTTTGGTTTTGAAGGTTCTCTTCTATCCCTACTATTTCAAATAATAGCTATCTACCTGATTTTAGAATATTACAAAAAGAAAAATATCAAATCAAACCAGGTCAGTATTTCAACATAAAAATAAAAGAAAGCTACCTTATGATATAAAACCATAAAAAATCCCTCTCGATTACAATCAAGAGGGATTTTCATTTATGTCAATATCGCAGACTATTTTATAGTTTAGTGAGATTCTTACTCCCCTTCTTCGGATAAATTAGTTTTAGAATATCCTCTCCATTTCTCAATACAGTCCTGGAAATCTTGAGGTAGTTCTGTATCAAAACGCATCATCTCACCCGTTGTAGGATGAACAAATCCTAGCGTTTTTGCATGCAAAGCCTGTCTTGGTAATATTTTAAAACAATTGTCAATAAACTGTTTGTATTTAGTAAACGTCGTTCCTTTCAAAATCAAATGACCGCCATAACGCTCGTCATTAAACAAAGTATGACCTATGTGCTTTAAATGAACACGAATTTGATGCGTTCTTCCCGTTTCAAGCTGGCATGAAATCAAAGTAACATAACCAAAACGTTCCAGAACCTTGTAATGCGTAACCGCTGGTTTCCCTATTTCAGGATCGGCAAAAACAGCCATTTGCATGCGGTCTTTTACGTGACGTGCCACATTTCCTTCAATAGTCCCTTCATCAGCAACTACATTCCCCCATACAAGAGCTACATACTCCCTTTCAGATGTTTTAGCTTCAAATTGTTTGGCCAAATGTGACATCGCAGCTTCTGTTTTGGCAATCACCAATAATCCCGATGTGTCTTTGTCAATTCGGTGCACTAGTCCCGGTCTTTCGCTGCTATTCATTGGTAAATTATCAAAATGATAGGCCAACGCATGCACTAAAGTTCCAGTATAATTTCCGTGTCCCGGATGAACCACCATTCCTGGCTTTTTGTTAATCAACAACAAGGTGTCGTCTTCATAAACAATATCCAATGGGATATTCTCCGGCACAATATGATTTTCATAAGGTGGATGCGTCAACATCACACGCACTACATCAAAAGCTTTTACTTTGTAATTTGACTTTACTGTAGTATCGTTTACAAAAATATTCCCTTCCGTAGCTGCAATTTGAATTTTGTTACGGGTTGCATTTTGAATCAAACTCATCAAGTATTTGTCTATTCGCAAAGGTGCTTGCCCTTTAGGAACTTCAAATTTAAAGTGTTCGTATAATTCTTCTTCTAAGTCAACTGACTCTACATTATTATTCATTTGGCATTTCTTGTGTTGGATTAGCAATACTATCCGTTCTTATATCTTCTTCATAACTCGCTTTCCCATCACCTAAAACCAAATCGATTTTAGAAGACTTCAAGACTTTGTCCCCCGGTTTTATGTTTCGTCCTTGGAAACGCATTTCCAACACCATGTCTTTTCCAAGGTTTGGCACATAGGTAATTGTTCCTTCCTCTAGTCCCAATGCTTTTAAAGTCGGAATTGCTTCGCGATATGTTTTATTGATTAAATCCGGAATTTTTACTGATGAAAATCCAGAACTATTAATTTTAATATAGACTTTTCTTCCTATTTTTACTTTTTCACCCGGCAAAGGATCTTGCTGTACCACAGAAAACTTAGGATAATCACTCATATAATTGACACTATCCAGCAATACATAATCAAGATCTAACGCGTCCAGTTTCTCCTCGACTTGCTCCTCCGTTAATTTACTCAAATTAGGAACTGTAATTTCATTTCCGTGATCCGTCGTAAAAGTCAACCAGTGCATAAACAGATATCCCAATACAGCAATTATCAAAACGGCTAGAAATACTTGGATAAGAAACACACGGCTAGTAAGATATTTACGTAAACTCATAAATTTATTTTTATAATACGGCAAAGATATACCTTATTCGTTTCAAAAAAAATGATAATTTTGTTTAATACTATTTAACGTCTGACTTTAGAGAAAGCAAAAAAACATTTCTACTTTTGAACCATTACTAAATTGAGAGTATCAAACCTCATTTTTATAAATGTGGTACTGGTTCAACGAAAAGTGTACCTTGATAAGTCAGACCTTAATTAGGAGCTATTTCCTGCTATCCGCTATATCTTTTCCTGTCCTCGTTAAAAAACGAAAACAGGAAAAGGATGCCGCTACTATCAGGGCTAGTTCAATTCGTTTTCAAAACATAAATTTGAGTTTAAATATTATACTCAAAACCTTAAACAAAAAAGAATGAAAAACATTGCCATTATCATGGGCGGCTATTCCAGCGAATATAAAATATCATTAATTAGCGGGAATCTCGTACGTCAATACCTAGATAAAACAAAGTACAACGGATTTTGCATCCACATATTCAAAGAAAAATGGGTTTATGTAGACGATACTGAAACCGAATTTCACATCGACAAAAATGATTTTTCGGTCACTGTTAACGGTACTAAAATTAATTTCGATTGTGTTTTCAACGCAATACACGGAACTCCAGGTGAAGACGGACTCATGCAAGCCTATCTTGAATTGTTACAAATTCCTCAAACCTCGTGTGATTATTACCAAGCAGCACTTACCTTCAATAAAAGAGATACGCTATCAGTGTTAAAACCCTACGGTATAAAAAGCGCAGTTTCTTATTACTTAAATAAAGGAGACAAAATCTATACGGACGAAATTGTAAAAAAAGTGGGATTACCTTGTTTCGTAAAACCCAATAAAGCAGGTTCTAGTTTTGGAATCTCAAAAGTAAAAACCGAAGCCGAGTTGCCTATCGCAATAGAAGTTGCCTATCAGGAAGACAATGAAATCATCATAGAAAGCTTTCTTGACGGTACTGAAGTTTCGGTGGGAGTTATCAACTATAAAGGAATTATAACCGTTTTGCCCATCACAGAAATTGTTTCTGAGAATGATTTCTTCGACTATGAAGCTAAATATCTTGGTAAATCACAGGAAATTACTCCAGCGAGAATTTCTGATGAAATGACGGAAAAAGTCGGTACTATTGCAAAACGTGCATACGAATTACTAAAAATGAAAGGATTCTCTAGAAGCGAGTTTATCATTGTAAACGACGAACCCTTTATGCTAGAAATGAATACTGTTCCTGGAATGACCAATGAAAGTTTACTACCGCAACAAGCCTTGGCTGCAGGAATTTCATTGGAAGATTTGTTTGCAAATGCAATAGAATTGGCGTTACAATAAGCAACAAATGAGGGGCAATGCCCTCACAAAATTCTAACACAAACTTGTCATTTCGATGAAGGAGAAAACCCACACAAAGAGATTTCTCCTTCGTCGAAATGACAAAATAGAAAAAAGTAAAATGAGAAAAGCCATATTTCCCGGATCCTTTGATCCTATAACATTAGGACACGAAGACATTATAAAAAGAGGAGTTTCACTTTTTGACGAAATAGTGATTGCAATTGGGGTCAATGCCGAAAAAAAGTACATGTTTTCCCTAGAAGAGCGAAAGCGTTTTATCGAGGAAACATTCAAAGACGAACCAAAAGTTACGGTGATTACTTATGAAGGTTTGACAATTGATTTATGCCATAGAATCAAAGCGGATTTCATTCTGCGTGGTTTGCGTAACCCTGCCGATTTTGAATTCGAAAAAGCCATCGCACACACAAACAGACATCTGTCAAAAATAGAAACGGTATTTCTCCTGACCGCAGCGCGTACTTCATACATCAGTTCAAGTATTGTAAGAGACGTAATTCGTAATGGCGGTGAATACCAAATGCTGGTACCACAGGCGGTGAGAGTTAAATAGTGCTTAACTTGTAGTAAGCAGCTAAACCTATGTTTTCTAGACAAAATGGAATTCCTTTTTCACATCTATGAACATATGTGTTTTAAAAAAATAATTCCTACTTTTTGAATATTAAAACAAATACTAATAATCATAAACTTGTAGAAAGTACTTAATAACCGTATTTTCGCCAAATCATAACAAATTTCAATAATGAGTATAGAAAGAGAATTAAGCAAAAGAAGTGGATCGAAATGTGAACTTTGTGCAGCAACTGAAAACCTAAAAGTATACGAAGTACTACCTACTAGAAAAGGGGGATTGGACGAAAATATCATGGCTTGCGCTACCTGTATTGAACAAATCGAAACTCCGGGTAATGAAGATCTAAACCATTGGAGATGTCTTAACGACAGTATGTGGAGCGAGCATACTTCAGTACAAGTGGTATCTTGGAGAATGTTGAGCCGTTTGCGTTCTGCAGGTTGGCCTCAGGAATTAATCGACCAAATGTATTTAGACGAAGATACTTTAGCCTGGGCTCAATCGACTGGCGAAGGCGAAGAAGATGAAAATAAAGTCATTCACAGAGACAGCAACGGAGTTATTCTAGAAGTTGGTGATTCAGTAGTTTTGATTAAGGATTTAAAAGTTAAAGGTTCAAGTATGGTTGCAAAACAGGGAACTGCAGTGCGTAATATCAGACTAGATCATGAAAATGCTGAATACATTGAAGGTAAAGTAGACGGACAAACGATCGTAATTATTACACAATACGTGAAGAAAATATAGTATTCAGTAATCAGTTTTTAGTGGTCAGTGAAGAATTCATAGTAATCAGTGGTCACTAAAAATAGTGATTAGTCACATATTTAAAACAAAAAAAAACGTTAACAGTACATTTTCTGTTAACGTTTTTTTTATACTTTTTCGATCAATTAAAGTGAGTGTTTTCACTTCAACGCATTCAATATCTGAATACTAAAAAACTGAACACCGAACACTTTCTTAAAACTGAATACTGCTAACTGAGATGAACACTGCGCTAAGACTCCTCTTCTTTCTTAATCACTTTCCTAGCTACTTCAATTTTGAATTTCTTGCCTTTCATTTTTTCATCTTGAATGTTATGAAGCAAGTCTTTTACTTTATTAAATTTTACTGCCGCAAAAGAAATAAAATCTTTTACTTCAATTAATCCTAAATCCCCTTTTTCCAGCTTTCCTTTCTGAGAAAAGAAACCCACAATATCGATTTTATTTAGTTTGTTTTTCTTTCCACCACTGATATAGATCGTTTGATAATGAGGAGGTTTTGGCAATGAAACCGTCTCTTCCAAGTTAAAAACTTCCATTCCGTAGTTGATATAATCTGCTTTTTTCTCACTCTCATGAGCAATAACATAGGCTGTTCCCGTAGCAAGCATACGCGCCGTTCTACCGTTTCTATGCGTAAACTCATCCTCTTTTGAAGGTAAATGATAATGGATAACATGATTCATTTCTGGAATATCCAGACCACGAGCTGCTAAATCAGTAGTGATTAAATAACTCACACTTCCATTTCTAAATTGAATTAAAGCGCGTTCTCTCTCATCTTGATCCATTCCGCCATGATAATAAGTAGAATAGATGCCTTTTTCGTTTAAAGTGTCGCTGATACGCTCTGCAGCATCTCTATGATTACAAAAAACAATAGCCGATTCTGATTTTAATGAACAAATCAAATTAAACAGACTTCCTATCTTATCTCTTTCCTTAGAAACAACCAATTTTGTAGAAAGATTAGTTTCTTGCTCGTTTTCTGGTATAAAGTCTAAAATCGTCGGATTAACTACTCGTGTATATTTTGGAATCTCGATATCTGAAGTAGCCGAAACTAAAACGCGTTTGTTCAGTTTGGTTAATTTACCAATGATAAATGACATTTGCTCATGGAAACCCAATTGCAATGATTTGTCAAATTCATCTAAAATTAAGGTTTGTATTTTATCAGTTCTAAAAGTACCTCTATCAATATGATCTGCAATACGTCCCGGAGTTCCTATTAAAACAGCTGGAGGATTACTTAAATTCTTGATTTCTGTGTCGATAGAGTGGCCACCATAGCAAACATTTACTTTATACTCAGTCCCCATTTTTTTCCAAACTTGCTCAATTTGCAATCCTAATTCTCTTGAAGGAACTAGAATTAAACATTGAACCGAAATAATTTCGGGTTGTAACATTTCTAATATAGGTAATAAAAAAGCTAGGGTTTTCCCTGAACCTGTAGGTGAAAGCAACAAAACATTGTTATCATTTAAGATTGTTTCTTGTGCTGCTTCCTGCATTTCATTTAGGCTTTCGATGCCTAAATTCAAAAGTATATTGTTGGAATGGTGTCTCTGATTCATTTTGCAAAAGTAATTAAAAAAAGTGGTCAGTCGTCAGTTTTTAGTATTCAGACATCATTTTCATTTTTATGAATTCTATCTTTTAAATTACGCTTAAAAAAATATTACTTTTGGCTTACACTATAAAAAAACTAGATATGAGATTCTACGCTGTTGCATTCTTACTGTTTTCTTTGTCAAATTTTGCTCAAAAAGATGCTAAATACAGTACTTTTTTCGAAAAAGGAAACGGAAATCAATCGGCAACCTATAAAGAAACTATCGATTATTATACACTACTAGCAACTGATTTCCCCACCATAAAAATGATTGAAATGGGCACAACAGACAGTGGTGAACCCTTACATCTCGTAATTTTTAATCCTGAAAAGTCTTTTAATCTTAACGAAATCCAAAAGAACAAAGCAATTCTACTGATAAATAACGGCATTCATGCTGGAGAACCTGATGGAATTGATGCAACGATGCAATTATTCCGTGATTTGGCTTTAGGAAAAATTAAAATTCCAAAGAATACGATTGTATCCACTATTCCAGTTTATAATATCGGAGGCGCCTTAAATAGAAATTCGACCACAAGAGCGAATCAGGACGGACCAGAAATCTATGGTTTTAGAGGCAATGGTCGAAATTATGATTTGAATCGGGATTTCATTAAATCAGACACTAGAAATACTAAAAGTTTTGCAGAACTCTTTCACAAACTAAACCCCGATGTTTTTATAGACAACCATGTAAGCAACGGCGCCGACTATCAATACAAACTGACATATATCATGACACAACAGAACCAGTTAGGAACTGTTTTAGGCAACTATTTGGATAAAGAAATGATGCCATCAATAGTTCTTGATCTACAGAAAAAAAATGTTCCCACTACTCCTTATGTCAATGCGTTCAGCGAAACACCAGACAATGGTTTTATGCAGTTTTTTGACAGCCCCAGATATTCAACAGGCTACACTTCGTTATTTAATACAATAGGATTTGTGGTAGAAACTCACATGCTAAAAAAATATGATGATAGAGTAAAAGCAACCTACGATTATATGCGCTCCACAATTGATTTTATGGATACTAATTACCATAAAATCAAACAAATGCGCTTGAAAAACGAAGAACAGTATACGCCTAAAAAATCCTACGCTATCAAATGGGAAATTGACACTACAAAAGTCTCCAAATTTTCATTTTTAGGTTTCGAAGCCGGACATAAAAAAAGTGAAGTTACTAATGGAAATCGATTGTTCTATGATAGAAGCAAACCGTTCAAGAAAGACATCCGCTATCTAAAAGAATATAAATCTGTAAAAGAAATAACCATTCCTAGCGCCTATATAATCCCGAAAGCGTTTTGGAATATCATTGATTTATTAAAAAGCAATAACATTGCGTTTCACCAGTTAAAAAAGGACAGTCTAATCGAAGTAGAAAGTTATAAAATTGCCGATTATAAAACTTCGGGTGCCGCTTACGAAGGGCATTACATCCATAGAGACACTAAATTAGTCGCTAAAAAGGAAACTAAAGCTTTCGCCAAAGGTGATTTCGTTGTCTCGACCCAACAAAAAGGAGTAAAATATTTATTAGAAACATTAGAACCCGAAGGAATTGATTCTTTTTTCAATTGGAATTTCTTCGATACTATGTTACAGCCAAAGGAAGGCTACTCCGACTATGTTTTTGAGGATACTGCAGCCCAAATCTTAAAAGATAATCCGCAACTGAAAGCGAAATTGGAACAGAAAAAAAATGATGATCTCATTTTTGCTAAAAGTTCCGAAGCCCAATTAGACTGGGTATACAAACACTCCGTCTATTATGAAAAAGCACATTTACAGTACCCAATCTACCTTGTCTTATAAAAAAAGTGCTATTCAACAAGCGCTTCTTCTTCAAATAATAATTTGATGTTTTCGTATGAATTTTTTAAAGCCATTGGAATTTCCTCTGGCTTCAACCAGGCTACTTTTTCAATACCTTCATCTAATTGACCTTGTGGTACGCCCTCAAAATCAGATTGCATTTCAAACCAATGGGTAATTTTAAGCTTGTATTTCCCGTTGCGTTTGAAAATATGATACGTTTTTTGGAGTTTTTTTGTAACCCGCAATTGATTTACTCCTGTCTCTTCTTCGACTTCACGCATCGCGGTATCTTCAATTTCCTCTCCTTTTTCGATTCCACCCTTCGGTAAATCCCACTTTCCGTTCCTAAAAATGAATAAAACCTCCCCATTTCTATTATAGACAAAGCCTCCTCCCGCTTTACAAACTGGAATTTTAGCTTTCAAAGTCTTCATAATTTCCTTCTCATCGGGATGATAGAGATAGGCTTTTTGAATTTTATTTTGAAATATTTTTATGATAAGTTGCTCAATGTCTATACTTTCCAGTAAGAACAATTGAAAATCTGTTTCTTTTGAAATTTTATTTGTCAAAAAAAGTGGTTTGTCGTTAACAAAAACTTTATACATTTGTATTATGATTTTTAATAAAGATACTGCCGAAAAAACAGCCGAATTGCTTTTACAAATAAATGCAATTAAATTGAATCCAGGAAATCCTTTTACATGGGCTTCTGGATGGAAATCACCTATTTATTGTGATAATCGCCTAATCCTCTCATTTCCAGCAATAAGAAATTATGTTAGAGATGAATTTTCTAAACACATTGAAAAACAATTTGGAAAACCAGATGTTATTGCCGGTGTTGCTACTGGAGCAATAGGAATTGGAATACTTGTTGCCGAGAGCATGGGACTTCCATTCGTATATGTTCGACCAGAAGCTAAAAAACACGGGCGTCAAAACCAAGTGGAAGGTTTCTTACAAAAAGGACAGAATGTAGTTGTTGTAGAAGATTTGATTAGCACAGGCAATAGCAGCTTGAATGCCGTGGAAGCCTTGCGTGCAGCTGGTGCAAATATCAAAGGGATGGCAGCCATCTTTACCTACGGTTTTGATGTAGCTGAACAAAACTTCAAAGATGCTAACCTTGATTTATACACTTTGAGTAATTATCAAAATTTGTTGAATCTGGCTGTTGCCAAAAGTTATATCACTGAAAAAGAAGAAAAAACCTTGAGAGAATGGAGTGTCACTCCATCTACTTGGGATGTCGAAAATAAATAAAATTAACACAATATGAACTTAGAAAGTCCAAAAGTTACTGTTCAAAAATCAGCTCAAGAATTATTTGATTTATTGACTGATGTAAAAAGCTTTGAAAAATTAATGCCAGATAACATAGCTAAATTTGAGGTAATCGGAGAAGATGCTTTTATTTTTGGATTAAAAGGGATGCCGGAAATCAAATTAAAGATGAAAGAAAAAGTAGCCCCAAGTAAAGTGGTACTTGGTGCTGCAAGCGATAAATTACCTTTTACTTTAATAGCAAATATTGATACTGTTTCAGATAGTTCTAGTGCTGTTAAGCTTGATTTCGAAGGCGATTTTAACCCGATGATGGCGATGATGATAAAAGGCCCTATTGGTAAATTTATCGAAGCTTTAGCCGCAAACATGACTAAACTATAGTTTCACATTTAATACAATTTAAAAGTCCGATTAGAAATTCTAATCGGGCTTTTTTTATTTTATCTCTAAACTAAAACGTTAAACAACAAATCATAATTGAAAAAATACAGTTCAGTAATAAACTTTATAAAAAAGTAAATCATTATCCGAAGTTTGAGCCATTAAACTAAAAAATATCAAAATGGAGCAAGCGATTACGATTTTAATTTACATCCATGCATTCTTTGGCTGAGTTGGCTTAATTGCAGGAATTGGAACTATTATTGTTCCAAAAGGAAAGTCATTACATAAAAAAATGGGCAAACTATTCTCGATTGGAATGATAAAAAGCTCGATTATCTCACTACCTATTTGCTGGATGCCAAAACATCAAAATATATTTCTGTTCTTGATTGGATTGTTTACCATCTATCTTGTTCTTTCTGGAAATAGAGCTTTGACATTTAAACGTAAAATGAAAGCCGATTTAATAGATCAATTAATTTCAGGAATTATGCTATTCTTTTCAGTTGTAATCGTTACTTTAAGAATATATTTCCAATTGAACAGTCTAGAAAATGGAATACTATTTACATTCTTTGGCGGATTTGGGCTTTTTATGACCATCAAAGATTTTGCTTTTTAAGCAAGCATTTCAGCGACCAATAAAAACTGGCTATCAAAACATATCGGAAAAATGATAGGAGCTTTGATCGCTTCAATAACAGCTTTTATTTTAGCTGGACTAGGATATGAAAATTTAATCGCTTGGATAACACCTAGTATTTCAGGAACAATCTATATCATTTATTGGAATAAAAAACAGAACCCAAAGTTCCTAAAAACAATCAAAATTCAGATAAAAAATTAATCTGATTCTTAAATAAAAAGTAACAATTGATCCCTTTGCTATTCAATACAGCATTTGGATTTCTTTAATTCCAAATTGTGAAACCGAATCGTCTTCTAGTAAAACCTGCAATTTTCCCATCGGTGAAACGCCCTGAATAATTCCCATAAAATTTTTATCAAACTTATTTTTGAAAGGCATAGGAACACCTTTTTTAAAAAGTCTCTCGGTGTACTGTAACCATAAATACTGCGGCTCGCGCTGTACTAAATCCACATTTTGTTTTATTTTTTCGATAATATTAAAAAGCACCTGCTCTTTATCAAATTGCGTTTTACAAATTACAGCTAATGAAGATGCTTTAGGTAAATTTTCAAAATTTGTTTGATTAATATTTAGTCCTAAACCCACGACAGAAGATACGGTTCCGTCACTTTTAAGGCTGTTTTCAATCAGAATACCACCAATTTTAAAATTATATGACATAATGTCGTTTGGCCATTTAATACTTAATTCAGGAATATTAAAGCTTTCTAAAGCGGTAACAACGGCTAATGCAATGGCGATATTGAGGTTGTAAATCTGGTTTACGTTTAACAGCGGATCCTTAATAAAAACACTCAATATTAGATTCTTACCCTCCTCAGAGTCCCATACAGACCCCATCTGTCCTTTCCCTTTAGTTTGTTTTTCAGCAATTACCACGGTGAAGTTATCTAGTTCCTGCTTATTTGATAATCCCTTAAGAAATTCATTTGTTGAATCTATGGCATCGAGTTTGATTAGTTTCATTTTGTAATTATTTATGCAACAGAATTTAATATTATGTTAAGAGCCAAAAATAATCACAAAAAATGGTAACTTTACAAACTTATATAAAAATAATTCATGGCAAAAAAGACTATAAATAATGATGACCTTCTGGCAAACATTATTAAGGGAATCGAAGAAGTAAAAGGAAATGACATAGATATTCTCGACCTAAGAGATATTGACACCGCAGTTTGCGACTATTTTGTTGTATGCAACGGAAACTCAAACACACAGGTTAACGCAATTGTTAACTCCATTCAAAAAACTGTTTCAAAAGAATTAAAAGATAAACCATGGCACGTCGAAGGATCTGACAACGCAGAATGGGTACTTATGGATTATGTTAATATAGTAGTTCATGTTTTCCAAAAACAAATACGTGAATATTACAATATCGAAAGTTTGTGGGGAGACGCAAAAATAACTACAATAGAAAACAAATACTAAAGATAGAAAAACAGAAGAATGGCTAAAGATAATAATCCAACTCCTAATAAATTTAAAGTAAGCCCTTGGCTAGTTTATACAGCCATCCTACTTATTTTCCTATTTATTAGTTTCGTAACTGGTAGCTCAAGTTTGCAAGAACCAGCACAATTAACATCCTCTAAATTTAATGCACTTTTAGATAAAGGCGAAATTGAAAAAGTAATCGTTTATAATAAAGCGGACGCCGAAGTTTTCCTAACTGCTAGCGCACTAAAATTAAGTGAACACAAAAAAGTAGCAAAGGATATATTTGACAGTCCTAACAAAGGACCGCACTATACTTTTGTAATTGGTAATGATGAAATATTACAAACAAAGTTAGAAAAGGCAGTTAGCGAAGGTAAATTAAAAGATTTTAATTTCTTATCAAAAAGCAATTGGTCTGATATCTTCATCAGTTTACTTCCAATCATTATTATCATTGGTGTTTGGATTTTTATAATGAGAAAAATGTCAGGCGGCGGCGGTGGCGGCGGTGGACAAATTTTCAATATTGGAAAATCAAAAGCAAAACTTTTTGACGAAAAAACAGATGTAAAAACCACATTTAAAGATGTTGCAGGACTCGAAGGAGCAAAAGAAGAGATACAAGAAATTGTAGAATTCTTGAAAAATCCTGAGAAGTACACTAATCTTGGTGGTAAAATTCCAAAAGGAGCTTTACTTGTGGGGCCTCCTGGAACAGGAAAAACTTTATTAGCAAAAGCAGTTGCAGGAGAAGCACAAGTACCGTTTTTCTCTCTTTCAGGTTCTGATTTTGTTGAAATGTTTGTAGGTGTAGGAGCATCACGTGTACGTGACCTATTCAAACAAGCGAAAGAAAAATCTCCAGCGATCATTTTTATTGATGAGATTGATGCTGTAGGTAGAGCAAGAGGAAAAAGCAATATGTCAGGTGGAAATGACGAAAGAGAAAATACTTTAAATCAATTACTTACTGAAATGGACGGTTTTGGTACCAACTCAAATGTAATTGTATTAGCAGCAACAAACAGAGCAGATGTTCTCGATAAAGCATTGATGCGTGCCGGTCGTTTTGACAGACAAATCTTTGTAGACTTACCAGACATTCGGGAGCGTGCTGAAATATTCAAAGTACATCTTGCACCACTAAAAAAAGTGGAAGGTCTTGATACTGAATTTTTAGCTAAACAAACACCTGGTTTCTCAGGAGCTGATATCGCTAATGTTTGTAATGAAGCGGCTTTAATTGCTGCTAGATACAACAAAACTGCTGTTGATAAACAAGATTTCTTAGATGCTGTTGATAGGATTGTTGGTGGTTTAGAAAAGAAAAACAAAATTGTAACTCCTGGCGAAAAGAAAGCAATTGCTATCCATGAAGCAGGACACGCAACCGTAAGTTGGATGTTAGAACATGCAGCACCACTGATCAAAGTAACTATTGTTCCTAGAGGGCAAAGTCTTGGAGCAGCGTGGTATTTACCTGAGGAGCGTTTAATTGTTCGTGCAGACCAAATGCTTGACGAAATGTGTGCTACAATGGGAGGAAGAGCAGCTGAAAAAGTTACTTTTGGTAGAATTTCAACAGGTGCTTTAAGCGATTTAGAAAAAGTAACCAAACAAGCTCGTGCTATGGTAACTGTTTACGGATTGAATGATAAAATAGGGAATGTAACCTATTATGATTCAACAGGACAAAGCGAATATAATTTTGCTAAGCCTTATTCTGAAGAAACGGCAAAAATCATTGATACTGAAATTTCATTACTTATTGAAGGACAGTACCAAAGAGCCATTGATATCTTAGAAGAGAATAAAGACAAGCTGAATCAGCTAGCCGATATACTAATTGAAAAAGAAGTAATCTTTAAAGATGATTTAGAAGCTATTTTCGGAAAAAGAACCTTTGATAAAAATCTTGAAGAAAAAGTATCTTAAATAAGATACTAATTTAATTATTTTTAAAATCTTAATTCAAAATCCCCTTTTGAATTAAGATTTTTTTATCTTTGGACGGTTTCAACTTAATATATAAAGCACCTTAACAAAATATGAGTCTTTTCAGAAAAATCTTTGGTTCTAGTATTTCAGCTTCAGATGAGGAAAAAGAGCAAGGAAACAGTAGTTTTCTTCCGGACAAAATCAACATGCCGATAGACGAACAATTTATCTATAATTTCAAAAAAAACGGAGGTAAATTTCTATATTGTGAAAATTTAGAGGACGTTAAAGAACAATTCGAAAATATTCTTCAAGAAAATGATTGGTACGAAAGTAACGTACTATGTTTTGAACCGAAACTTTTTACTTTACTCCAAGAAAACAAACTCAGTTATGAAAAGGGTGTTGAAAATAAATTCCTTTTATCTAATTGCGAAAGTCTAATAGCCGAAGAAGGCTCTATATTGTTTTGTTCAAAACAAATAAAACAGCACAAACCGAATGAATTGCCTATTAATATTGTTATTGTAGCAAAAACATCACAAATTGTTGCAATAAAAAGTGATGGACTAACTGCTATAAAAAAGAAGTACGATAGAGATATACCAACGAATATTACCGCTATAAAATATTTTGAAAAAGCAAAAGAAGAAGACTTTACCCAATATGGTAGTGCCGCTAAAAATCTTTATTTGCTGCTTTTAGAAGATCTTTAAAATGAATGAAACCCTCAAGAGATCTATTTCAGGAGCTGTTTATGTTATTTTACTAATTGCCTCCATCCTAAATTCACCAGAAAGTTTCTTTATTCTGTTTGGAGTATTTCTCCTCATTGCTACTGTAGAATTTTGCAATTTAGTTAAAATTAATAAAATTATTCCTTTTATAATTGCCGCTACAACTTATATCCTTTTTTATAAAATAACAATTGCAACAAGCGGTACACTTTATCAGTTAAAATTTAACAAAACATTTGACTTGATTGTGCTCTCTTTCACATTGCTAGTTTTTCTAAAATGCATTCATTTTCTTTTTGATACTAAAATATTCCAAATTGATTCTTTTTCAAAATACATTTACTTAGTAGGTTACATCATATTCCCCTTTGTTATCATGACAAAAATTCCATTTGGAATTAACGGATACAACCCCAAAATCCTTATCAGTATCTTTATATTAATATGGACAAATGATAGTTTTGCCTATATAGTAGGAAAGTCTATTGGAAAAACAAAATTGTTCGAACGCATATCCCCTAAGAAAACGATTGAAGGATTTATGGGAGGAGTTGTGTTTTGCGTTATCGCCAGTTATTTAATATCAAAATATTACATTCAGATCGCTGAAGGAAAAATATTCATTTGGATTATCATTGCCTTAATAGTAGGCGTCTTTGGAACCATCGGTGATTTAATTCAATCTAAATTTAAACGGATTGCTGGGGTAAAAGACAGCGGAAAAATAATGCCGGGCCATGGTGGCGTGCTAGATCGACTAGATAGTGTTATATTTGTAGCACCAATTGTATTTTTATTTTATCAAATTTTAAACTATGTTTCATAAAGAAGGAACCAAGACTATTTTACTGGGTATAATTTTTACAGCAACTGTATTATTACTATCTGACAATTTTATTGACACCATTTGGCTTAGAAAGCTAATTCAAATTGGCGCTTTCTTGATATTAGTCATCATCTTACAATTTTTCAGAAACCCGAAAAGGTCTGTTATAATAAATGAAAACCAATTACTAGCTCCAGTTGATGGAAAAGTAGTTGTAATTGAAGAAGTTTATGAAGGAGAATATTTTAAGGACAAGCGTTTGCAAGTCTCTATATTCATGTCACCTATTAACGTACATGTAACTCGTTATCCAATGAGTGGAATTGTAAAATTTAGCAAATACCATCCTGGGAAATTTCTTGTTGCATGGCATCCAAAAGCGAGTGAGGAAAACGAACGAACTACCATTGTAGTTGAAAACAATACATTTGGTGCTGTTTTATACCGTCAAATTGCTGGAGCCTTAGCGCGTAGAATCGTGAATTATGCTGAAGAAGGTATGCAGGTTGTTCAAGGGACTGATGCTGGCTTCATTAAATTTGGTTCCAGAGTCGATTTGTTTTTACCTATTGGAACTCCAATCAATGTTGTGCTTAATCAAAAAGCAGTTGGAGGAAAAACTATTATTGCAACAAAAGAATAATGATTAAAAAAGAATTAGATACTAGATTTCAAGCAGCAGTTACTATCGCTTCTGGAATGACTCAGGCATCTTTACCACAGGATGTACAGCTACGTCTCTATGCCTGCTACAAACAGGCCACTTTTGGCACTTTAGAACCAAGGCAAACATCAACGTATCATTTGAGGGATGCTTTTAAAACTAATGCTTGGATGCAAATCAGCCATTTATCGGCTGATGAAGCAAAAGAGCAGTACATTGAAATAATCAATTCCCTTTCGGAAAAATAATACTATCAATGAAAAAAATATCTCTTTTAATATATTCCTTTCTTCTAATTAGCTTTTTAGTTTCTTGTAACAACAAAAAACTAACGGAAGTAGTTGAAGTACCATTGCCTACTGCGCAGGAAAAAGTAACTATTGGGTTTCCTGAAGATGTAAAAGCAAATAGCGGTTCATTTCAATTGGAAAAACTGCCTTATGGTTATGATGCTCTGGCACCCACAATATCGCCTTTGACGCTAGAGATGCATTATTCAAAACATTATTTAACCTATACCAATAATCTTAATAATGCCATTGCTGGGACTGAATATCAAAATCAACCTATCGAAAACATCTTAGCAAAGTTAGACCTAAACAATGCTGATTTAAGAAACAATGCTGGAGGATATTACAACCATACCCTGTATTGGAAATCAATGGCTCCAAATACAGGAGGAGCACCTAAAGATACATTGGCAAGCATAATATCACGAGATTTTGGCTCGTATGAAAATTTTGTTACGGCTTTTAAAACTGAGGCAACTAATCAATTTGGTTCTGCTTGGGTTTGGTTGGTCATTGACAAATCTGGAAAGCTAAAAATAACAAGCACTCAAAATCAAGACAATCCCCTAATGAAAAACGCTCTTGTTCCTGGAACTCCAATATTAGCTTTGGATTTATGGGAGCATGCTTACTACCTGGGATATCAATACCGAAGAAGAAATTATATTGACTCTTTTTTCAATGTGATTAACTGGGCTAAGGTTGGAGAAAATTACGAGGCCGCTCTAAGGCGAAAATACTAAAAATCAATACTAAGCAAAAAAAATGCTGATGAGCTACCAAAGTAGTAGGCATCAGCATTTTTAGTTTAACCCTTTAATTCTGTAGAACTAATCTATTAAAAAGACCTTATAGTTGGTAAATAAAGGACTCTGAAGGTGCAATTGTAATCTTCGCTTTTCCTTCTCCATTGACTACATGCAGCAGGATTGTGCTATTATTATAAATCTGGTCTGTAATAGTGTAATCACCATCCATTAAATTCCATATTGCTATAACATCTGAAGGAATTTTAAGTTCGAAATTACTGGTGGTAGTCCAAGAAAAATTAGTGACCACAATTAGTTTTTGAGTATCAGACCAACGCGTGAATGCATAAATACCTGGATCAAAACCCATTGTTAATTGCCTGTTCAAGGTTTGAATTTCTTGAAATTCGCCCATTAATGCAGAACTTCTAACAGAAAAATTAAGTAATCGTTTATAAAAATCTCTAAGCGACTTTTCCTTATCTGTAAGTTGTCCTCCGTCAAACTTGCCATTATTCATCCAACGCTGATGACTTGGCACTCCGACATAATCAAAAATTGAAGTTCTGGAATGTGTCCCGAAACCCCCATTTTCATTACCAGCCTCGCCCACTTCCTGCCCAAAATAAATCATGGTAGGCGCTGAACTAATTGTTGTAGAAACAACCATCAAAGGCTTTCCTTTTTCTGGAGTACCTGCAAATTCTGGACTAGCCAAACGTTGCTCGTCATGATTATCCAAAAAGTGCAACATATGATGTTCAATATCTTTCATTCCGCGCTGAATGTCTGAAAGTTCGTCAGGCAACACCTTTCCTTGAATCACTTCTTTTAATTTATCGTAGGTCTCCACCTTGTCATACAGATAATCCATTTTTCCTAAGCGAATGTAATTTCGGTATTCTCTAGGATTGTATACTTCTGCCAATAAAAAAGCATCTGCATTTTGCATCTTAATTGCTGAATTCATATAACTCCAAAACTCATAAGGAACCATTTCGGCCATATCATATCGAAATCCATCTACGCCCTTTGCCATCCAAAACAATGCGATATCTTTGAATTTTTTCCAGGAATCAGGTACCTCTTTGCCGTTCCAAAAGTCAAAATGTTCTGCCACTGATTTTGCATCATAGCCTGCAGGAAGCTCCGGAAAATCTTTAGTGCCGTCTGGACGGATACCGTAATTTACCTTTACCGTTTCATACCAGTCGTTCTTATCCGGTTTTGCCATGCTAGAGCCATTCCCAGTCCACTTAGCAGGAACTTCAGTGAATTTACCATCGCTCATTGGGTTTACTTCTCCATTTAATGGCGCAGCCGTATCCGGCACTTCAAAATGGGAGTTTGGGATATAATAGAAGTTATTATCCCTCTTATAGACTACAGACACATCGTCATCTGCCCCAAAGTCTCTAACGCCTTCAGGATTGTTTTTTCCTTCATATTTTCGTGCAATATGATTGGGTACAATATCAATTATCAACTTCAACCCTGCCTTATGAGTTCTCGCTATAAGTGCTTCAAATTCTTCTAAACGATGTGCCGGACTAACGGCTAAATCAGGATTTACATTGTAATAATCTTTTACGGCATAAGGAGAACCTGCTCTCCCTTTTACAACATCTGGGTCATCATTTGAGATGCCAACTGCCGTATAATCCCTAACTAAAGCATGGTGTGGCACTCCGGTGTACCAAATATAACTAACTCCCAAATCCTTGATTTCATCGAGCGCTTCATCCGTGAAATCATTAAACTTCCCTACTCCATTTTCTTCAATGGTTCCCCAAGGTTTGTTATTTCTATTTTTATTTCCGAACAAACGAGTAAAAACCTGATAGACAACTATTTTTTTTTCTCTGGTGGTATTTTCTTTTTCTGTATTCATTGGTAAAGCTGCAGTCTTACAAGCTACGGTGACAAGAACTAAAATTATCGACGCAATAAGTATTGTTTTTTTTATCATTTATGATTAGTTTTACTGCCTGTGCGATTTCATTTTTACAAAAATAAAGACTTAGACGTTTAGTTTTTAAATTTAATCTATTTTTTTAAAATTTCCAGTTTATCTCTATTAATCCGGGCGAATAAAGCATATAAAACAAGTACTACAACGAGAGAGTTTATCTATTTGTTCATAACTTAACAAACGAATTAAAACACCTCTGGTCCCTAATGATTTTGAATTTATAAATAAATGCTAATATAGATTAGGATTGTTTCCTTTTTCTTAAATTTGAAAAAAAATAAATCCATTGAAGAAGTACCTATTTTTCATCTGTTGTTGTTTAGCAATACTAAGTTCAAAATCAGTTTTGGCACAAGCACCAAAAAAAATTATTGTTGAACATTCTGATTTTGCAGATGTAAATCAAGCAGAAATGCCCGATGCCTTTTTACTTACTGGAAACGTGCGCGTTAATCACGATGGTATTGTCCTAACGTGCAATAAAGCCTATTATTTTCAAAAAGAAAATTACATTAAAGCTTTTGGAAATGTGCAATTAGTACAGGGAGATACTTTATTTCTCAATAGTAAATATGCGGAGTACAGTGGAAATGCAAAAAAAGCTTTTGCAACCGGCGAGGCTTTCATGAGTTCTCCAGATGCTACTTTAGCAACGGACACGATAAACTTTGATCGAAATTCCCAGGAAGTATATTACAATACAAAAGGAACAATTATCAATAAAGACAACACATTAGTAAGTAAATCCGGGAAATATTATGTGAATCAAAAAAAATTCCAGTTCTTAACGGCTGTTACCATCACTAATCCTACCTATGTAATTAAATCCAATCATGTGGATTATTTTACAAATTCAGGGCACTCCTATCTTTTTGGGCCATCCACTATTACTAGTAAGAAAAATTATATTTATACCGAAAAAGGGTTTTATGATACCAAAAGAAATCTGGGCCATTTCCTTAGAAAGTCTTATATAAAATATGAAGACCGACTCATTGAAGGAGATAGTTTGTATTATGATCGAAATAAAGAATTCGCTTCGGCAACCCGTAATGTAAAAATCACAGATTCTATCAATCGCGGAATTGTAAAGGGACATTATGCCGAAATATATAAAAAACAAGATTCTATGTTTGTCACTAAAAGAGCGGTAGCTGTGAATTTTGTCGAAAATGACTCCGTTTATATTCACGGTAAGAAATTAATGGTGACTGGTAAAGAGGGCGACCAAATTATTCGAGCCTATACTAATGTGCGTTTTTTTAAAACAGACATGAGCGGAAAATGCGACTCGATACATTCAAGTTCAAAAACAGCTTTAACAAAACTGATAGGAAACCCAGTACTATGGAATGGAGACAACCAGATTACAGGCGATGTGATGCATCTTATAGGAAACAATGCTACTCAAGAGCTCGATTCGCTCAAAGTACTCAATAACACCTTTCTAGTCTCTAAAGACACCTTGGGAACTGGATACAATCAGGTAAAAGGGCAAAATCTCTACGGAAAGTTTATAGAAGGCAAACTACATGATGTCGATATCGTAAAAAATGCAGAGGTAATCTACTATATGCGTAATGAAGCACAAGAACTCATTGGTATCAATAAAAATGTGAGTAGCAAAATCAATCTTATTTTAGAAGATAATGCTGTCGAAACGATTACTTTTTTCAAGCAAATTGACGGAGAAATCTATCCCGAAAAAGAGCTACCAGAAAACGCAAGAAAACTGAAGGGGCTTGTGTGGCGGGGTGATGAAAGGATTAAATCAAAGGAAGATATATTTTCGGATGAAGATAATGAACTCAACAATAAAATGATAAAAGAAGGTGAAAAGGAGGATTCAAAAGAAAATGTTCCGATGAAAATCCGAAAGGAAACTTTGAACTATGATAAAAAGAAAAGTTCCCAAGCTCCCAAAGGAGAAAAGAAAGACAAGAAGTAGTTTTCAGAATAAGAATTGATAATCAAAGCGCTACGATAAATAGATTATAAATATGACTGATAAAATTATTTACTGGAATACTGACTCTACAATTTTCTGGATAACAGATAGTTTTCCCCTAAAGTATTATGGAATATTGTTTGCCATCGGGATTTTACTTGCCTATAGTATCGTTAAAAAAATATTTATTAAAGAAAAGGTTTCAGTAGAAATATTAGCTAGCCTTTTGGTATATATTATTGTCGGAACAATTTTGGGAGCAAGATTAGGACATTGTTTCTTTTATGAACCCACTTATTTTTTTCAACATCCAATGGAAATTATATTGCCCATAAAAAAAATTGCAGGGGTATATAAATTTATTGGCTTCCAAGGTTTAGCAAGTCACGGTGGAATTATTGGAGTGTTGATCTCAATTTTATTGTTTTACAGAAAAAACAACATAAATCTATTTTGGCTTCTCGATCGTATTGCAATCGCAGCTCCAGTTGCCGCAACTTTTATCAGGTTAGGTAATTTTATGAATTCGGAGATTTATGGAAAACCAACCAACGGGAATTGGGGAATTGTTTTTCAAAAAGATGATTTGATACCCAGACACCCCACACAATTGTATGAAGCTTTCGCTTATTTTTTAATTTTCATACTCTTGCAATTTTTATATAAATCAAATTATACAAAACGAGGCGATGGTTTACTATTTGGTATTTTTCTAGTATTATTATTTTCAGCACGGTTAGTAATCGAGTTTTTTAAAGAAAATCAAGAGACTTTTGAAAATCAGATGCCTTTAAACATGGGACAAGTATTAAGTATTCCTTTTATTATTTTTGGCGTACTGATAATTCTATGGAGACTCAAAACTCGACAAGTAAATCCAATAGTTTAAAAACTATTCTTTATCCTTTTTAAAACTTTAAGCAAAAAACGTGAATCAAGATTTCTTACAATATCAGGCACAAACTTCTCCCTATCCATTAGGTATGGAAGTATCCTATGCAAAAGGTTCTTATATCTACGACACCAATAATAAAAAATACCTTGATTTTGTGGCAGGTGTTTCGGCTTGTACGCTAGGACACCAACCGCCGAGAGTAAACCAAGCCATTAAAGATCAATTGGATAAATATTCGCATGTGATGGTCTATGGGGAATATTCCCAAAGCCCAGCAGTAGAATATTGCAAGCTTTTAGCATCTCTCCTACCGCCACCTTTAGACAAGACGTATCTCGTTAACTCAGGAACAGAAGCCATTGAAGGAGCGTTAAAGCTGGCACGACGCGTTACGGGTCGCAGTCAATTGATTTCTTGTCACAATGCCTATCATGGAAATACCATGGGCTCGATGAGTATAATGGGTTTTGAGGAGCGCAAACAAATTTTTCGCCCTTTAATCCCTGACGTCGATTTTATCACCTTTAACAATGAAGCCGACTTAGCGAAAATAACGACAAAAACCGCAGGTATAGTTTTAGAAACAATTCAAGGTGGTGCTGGATTTATTCAACCTCATAATGATTTTTTAAAAAAAGTACGCACACGCTGCACCGAAGTGGGAGCGCTAATGATTCTTGATGAAATCCAACCGGGCTTTGGAAGAACAGGAAAACTATTTGGTTTCCAGAACTACGATGTCGTCCCTGATGTTGTTGTAATGGGAAAAGGAATGGGAGGCGGAATGCCTGTAGGCGCTTTTACTGCATCAACGGTGATGATGGATTTACTAAGTGATAATCCAAAACTGGGACATATCACCACTTTTGGAGGGCACCCTGTCATTGCGTCAGCCTGCCTGGCTACTTTGCAAGAAATTACTGAAACCGATCTGATGCCCAAGACTCTAGAGAAAGAAATGCTGTTTAAATCACTTTTGGTACACCCTTTGATACAAGAAGTTCGAGGAAAAGGGTTAATGCTGGCCGCAATGACAAGTAGCGCAGCAATAACGAATGAAGTGATTTTAAAATGTCAAGACAAAGGCCTTATTTTATTCTGGTTACTATTTGAAGGATGCGCGATAAGAATTACGCCGCCACTTACAATTTCAGACGATGAAATACGTGAAGGTTGCGCAATAATGCTAGAAGTAATGAATGAAATACTTTTGTCGACTAAAATTGATTAACAGATAACAACAGCTAAATAAATAATTATTATTTTGTTAATTAAATTGTTCACAACAATTCTAAATTTTCTTCGCAACAGCAGTAAGGATGCCTAATTTTAAATAGGCCAAATTCTAAAAACAAAAGTATGCAATTAAGCAACGAAGAAGAAGACTATAACTTATCCCTTAAAAAATTTGAGTCTATGTTGAAAACCAACAAAGTGCTCTTTTTTGACTCGGAAGAATTTGAAGAAATTATTCTTCATTATCTCGATATGGGTAAGGCCGCACTGGCAAAAAAAGCACTTAAGCTTGCACTAGATCAACACCCTAAATCAACTGGTTTAAAACTGGTTCAAGTGGAAATGCTCGTGTATGACGACAAACTGGATATAGCGGAGAAATTACTCAATGAGCTATATGCGATCGAACCTACGAATGAAGAAATTTTCATTCAAAAAGCAAATATTTATTCGAAAAGAGACCAACATGAGAAGGCGGTTGAACTACTAAATACTGCTTTAGAATATACGGATGATTATGCTGATGTGTATAATTTAATTGGGATGGAATATCTATTTATGGATAATCTAGAAATGGCAAAACAAAGTTTTATCAAATGTCTCGAAGAAGACCTTGATGATCAATCCGCACTTTATAATGTAGTGTATTGTTTTGAATTTTTAGATCAAAATTTAGACGCGATCGCTTATTTGAACAAATACATCGATAAAAACCCTTATAGCGAAATAGCCTGGCATCAAATGGGTCGTTTATATTATGGGGTAAAAGATTATGAAAATGCCATTCGTGCCTTTGATTATGCCACTTTAATCGATGATGAATTCCTTGGTGCTTTCATGGAAAAAGCAAAAGCTTACGAACGATTAAACAAATATCAAGAGGCGATTGAAAGTTACAGCCGTACCATCGAATTAGATGATGCCACTAGTTATGCTTTGCTTCGAATAGGTAAATGTCATGAAAAATTAGGCAATAAAGTTCTAGCACTTAAATTTTTCAATCAGACGGTTCATGAAGATCCGCTTTTAGATAAAGGATGGATTGCAATCACCGATTTTTATGTACGACAAAAAAACTATCAGAAAGCGTTATTTTATGTCAATAAAGCGTTAGCAATTGACAATCAAAATCGTTTGTACTGGAAGCGCTATGCCACGATAAACAAAAATATGAATTTCTTTGAAGAAGCTGAATTTGGCTTCAGAAAAGCAGTGGAGTTTGGGGATCATGAATTAGACACTTGGTTATTTTGGGTGGACATCCTTCAGTTTTTAGGTGAGTTTGAAAGTGCTATCCAAACCTTGCTGCAAGCCTCTGAATATTATCCTGAAGAAAATGAAGTAGAATACCGTTTAGCCGGACTGTACTTTATGATTCAAGACAACACGAAAGCAAAATTTCATTTGAGTAATGGCTTGCGTTTAAACTTTGACAACTACATTATTCTTGAAGATATGTTTCCTGTAGTTTGGACAAAAAAAATGGTACAGAATTACATTGCAAAACATAAAAAATAAAAATGTCCGATATAATAAGAAAACGATATGGTTTATTAGGTCGAAATATTAGCTATTCCTTTTCTAAAGGGTATTTCACTGACAAGTTCAACAATGAAAATTTCATAGGTTGCACATACGAAAATTTCGATATTGAAGAAATCACTTCTTTTCCTGAAGTAATAAAAACTAATTCAAGTTTAAAAGGAATGAGTGTTACGATTCCATATAAAGAATCAGTAATCCCTTTTTTAGATAAATTATCAAAAAAGGCAGCACTTATTGGAGCTGTCAATACGATTAAGATTACAAAAAAAGGAAAAATAAAAGGCTACAATACTGATTATTATGGCTTTAAAAAAGCACTAGAACCTTTATTGCAGCAACATCATAAAAAAGCACTAATCTTGGGTACGGGAGGCGCCTCTAAGGGAGTTGCTTTTGCTTTAGATGAATTGGATATTGCATATACCTTTGTCTCCAGAGAGGCCAAAGAAAACAGTATTGACTATAATCGAATCAATGCGACTACTTTTGACAATTACCAAATTATAATAAACGCCACTCCTGTGGGTACAAGTCCTAATACAGAAGCATTTCCATTAATTCCGTACGACTACTTCACAGATAGGCATATCGCTTTTGACTTGATTTACAATCCTGCCGAAACGCAATTTCTAAAAAAGGCAAAAGAAAAAGGAGCAAAAATTAAAAACGGCTATGATATGCTCGTTTTCCAAGCCGAAAAAGCGTGGAAGATCTGGAATAAATAATTATCCCCTTTATAAAATATTCCTGCGTTAAATGGCTGCGCCACGATATTTAAATTCAGTACGTTATTCTTAGCACAAAACAGCTAAGTTACTCGTTATTAACCCTATAAAAACCAGCTCTCATAGCAGCAGCATCCTTTTTTATCTCCTTTTTTAGGATAAAAAAGATATAGCGAATAGCAGGAAATTGCTTCAAAAAATTTCTAAATTTAACATAAAACGACTATAAATAAGGTAATTATTTTGTATTTCAATATTCCTTTACTATCTTTCGTTTTCGATAAAATAGGAACCTTAAACATTGAAAAAATGTTAGAAGAAAAGAATGACAACCTGCAACAAGCAGATGGAAATGTAGCTAATGATTCAAATGAATCTGTTCAAGTGGAGACTGCAATCACAGAAACCGAAGCGATTACCGAAGATACCGCTACTGAAACACCAGAGACTGTAGAACATAATGCTGTTTCCACTCCTGAAGAAGAAGTGGCTAACACAGCTGCCGTCACTGAACATGCAAATCAAAAAGCGTTAAACTCAATAGATGATTCTAATGCCGAGGAAAGTGAGGACGAAACCTTAAAAGACCGTCACCATATCCCGATGAAAGATTATGATACATTATCGATGGAGCAACTTGTAGATGAACTGCAAATTCTGGTTGAAAACGATAAAGTTATGTCAGTTAAAGATCATGTTGAAGAAATTAAAAAAGCCTTTTTAACACAGTACAACCATTTTATCGAAGAGAAAAAAGAGGAATATCTTGCCGAAAATCCTGATACGACAGAGGATTTTCAATACCATTTCCCTTTAAAATCTAAGTTTGATCAATCTTACGCTACTTATAGAGATAATAAAAATACACATTTCAAGAGTTTACAAACGAATTTGAAATCTAATTTAGAAAATAGATTAGCTATTGTTGAAGAGTTAAAAGAGCTAATCAATCCGCAGGAAAACATAAAAGATACTTTAAAGCATTTTAATGAATTAAGAGACCAATGGAAAAATGCGGGTTCGATTCCAAAAGACAAATACAATCACGTATGGAATAACTACCATTTTCATGTAGAAAATTTCTATGACTATTTACATCTTGATCGCGAGGCTAGAGACTTGGATTTTAAACATAATTTAGAGCAGAAGCAAAAGATTGTGGCGCGTGTTGAGGAACTTGTGAATGAAGCGGACATAAATAAAGCTTTTAGAGAATTACAAGACTTGCATAAAATCTGGAAAGAAGATATAGGACCTGTTTCTAAAGAACATCGTGATGTCATCTGGAACCAATTTAGTGATTTGACTAAACAAATGCACGACAAACGTGAGGTTTTATTTGAAAAACTAAGAGGTACTGAACTGGAAAATCTAGAAAAGAAAAAAGAAATTATTGCTGCGATTGCCGTGTTAGCGACCGTAAAAGTAAACGCTCATTCGCAATGGCTTGCTCAAATTGAAAAAGTAGAAGCATTAAGAACTGCTTTTTTCTCTGCAGGAAAAGTACCTTCAGATGTTAACGAAGACACTTGGGGTGCTTTTAAATTAGCAGTAAGAAATTTTAATTCTTTTAAAAATTCATTTTACAAAGACATTAAAAAAGAGCAAAATGAGAATTTAGCCAAGAAAAATGCGTTGGTAGTTAAAGCACAAGAATTACAAGAAAGCACTGATTTTGCTGCTACTACTCCGATCATGAAGAAAATTCAGGACGAATGGAAGCAAATAGGTCATGTTCCAAGAAAATATTCAGATAAAATCTGGAAAGAGTTTAAAGATGCCTGCAATCACTATTTCAATAAGCTAAAAGAGCAAAAAGATGAAGATAGCGTTGAAGAAATAGAAGCTTTTGACAAGAAGAAAGCATATTTAGAAACTTTGCGTGAATACCAATTGACAGGAGATCATAAAACCGATTTAGATGCCATAAAACTTCACATTGAAACGTGGAAGAATTTTGGAAAAGTTCCTTTTCCGAGAAGGCATATTGAAGGGAAATTTAATAAAATCCTAGATGCGCTTTTTGAAAAATTAAGCTTGAGTAAAAAAGATACAGACATGTTGCGTTTTTCTAATCGAATGGATCATTTATCTGAAAATAATGATACTCGAAAAATAGAAAATGAAAAGATTTTCTTGATGCGCAAGATTGAAGAAGTTCAAAATGAAATATTCCAATTGGAAAATAACATTCAGTTTTTTACTAACACAAGAAATGCAAAAAAAGAAAATTCAATTGTTTTAGAAGTTAGAAAAAACATTGCTATCCATAAAGAGAGTTTAGACGTTTGGAAAGAAAAACTAAAGCAGTTAAGAAATATAAAGCAAGAATAAAATAATAAAGCACTATAGGTATAAGCCTCATTCTAAAAATAGAATGGGGCTTTTTTTTATACTACCATCCGAGTATGATAATTATCATTTTAATTTTTATAAAATCAATTTACTTTTGATTACTGAAAATTGATATCTCATGAAAAATTCTTTAATCCAAAAATATAATGTTCCCGGCCCAAGATATACCAGTTACCCAACAGTCCCGTACTGGCACGAAGCGGACTTTGTATATCAAAATTGGGTCGATACATTGCAAAAATCGTTTGCGGAAAGTAATTCCACAGAAGGTATCAGTCTCTACATACATCTTCCTTTTTGCGAAAGTTTATGTACTTTTTGTGGTTGTAACAAACGCATTACCAAAAATCATAGTTTAGAACATCCTTATATCGATGCTGTCTTAAAAGAATGGTCTTTATATTGTAAAATTCTAGGCGAAAAACCAATAATAAAAGAAATCCATTTAGGCGGTGGGACACCCACTTTTTTTTCTACTAAAAATTTAGAAGATTTGATTAATGGAATTTTTTGTTATGCCACAAAGGCAAAAGACTATGAATTTAGTTTTGAAGGACATCCTAACAACACTACTTACGAACACTTACAAAAGTTATATGATTTAGGATTTAGAAGAGTCAGTTTTGGTGTTCAGGATTATTCTGAAAAAGTTCAAAAGGCCATTCATCGCGAGCAACCCTTTCACAATGTAGCTAAAGTAACTTTCTGGGCTAGAGAGATTGGCTACACTTCGATAGGACACGATATTATTTTTGGTTTGCCGTTTCAGGAAGTAGAAGATGTAATTGATACCATTGAAAAAACAAAGTCGTTGCAGCCGGACCGCTTGGCATTTTATAGCTATGCCCATGTACCTTGGATAAAAGGAAATGGACAACGTGGCTTTAAAGATCAAGACATACCAAAAGATAATGAAAAGAGAAAGTTATATCAAATAGGTAAGGAATTACTACAGGCAAATGGTTATTATGAAATAGGAATGGATCATTTTGCATTAAAAACGGACAGCTTATATGAAGCATACGAAAACGGCGAACTGCATCGTAATTTCATGGGCTACAGCTCCTCAAAAACACAACTAATGATTGGTTTAGGTGTGTCCTCAATAAGCGACAGCTGGTATAGCTTTGCGCAAAATGAGAAAAAAATAGAAGATTATTACCAAATCTTGGAATGGGATAAATTACCCATCTTCAGAGGCCATCTGTTAACAGATGAAGACCTCATCATACGAAAACACATCTTAAATTTAATGTGCGAGTTTTCAACTAGCTGGACAAATGAATCTACTTATTTCAAAGAAATACCCGAAGTACTTATTCAACTAAAAGAAATGGAAAAAGATGAACTGCTACAAATCAATAAAGACAGTATTCAAGTCACAGAAAGTGGTAAGCCTTATATTCGTAACATATGCATGGCATTTGACCTACATTTAAAACGAAAAGCTCCAGATACCCAATTATTCTCGATGACAATTTAGAATAAGTCGATAAAAACTATAAAAAAATAACACACAAAAACCATTTAAGGCTATAAGTTAAAATTACTGCAACTTATAGCCTTATATGGTTTTCTTTTTATTAGCTCAGTAAAATCAATTATTCTTAGTTAGTCAGCATAGAATATAGCTCGTCTTTAATTAATAATAATTTAGCTTTTATTTCATGAGCATGTTCATCAGTTACCACCTCAACGTCTGTATTAATTCGATGAACTTGATGTTCTAATTCATTGTATTCGTCAAATAGTTTTTTAAAATGATTGTCATCTGTTTTTAGTTGATGAATTTTATCATGATATTCCGGGAATTCGTGTAATAAATCGTGTCTTTCCATTTTATTTATTTTAAATTATTAATAATATTATTTTAGTGACATTGCGGATTTTCTTGTACAAAAAGGCTCATATTAGAAGGAGAAACATAAGGTATTCCTAAACCTAATCCTCTTAATATAAATAGCACCCCAATAATAACTGCAACATAAGGAATAACTTTTTGGATTCTATTTCGAATAGGAATAGTCAAATACGAATTAATGTAGATGACACTACTCATCATAGGTATAGTTCCCAATCCGAATAAAACCATGTATAACACCCCAAAACCGGCATTTTGCATGGCTATTGCACCAAACAAGGCCACATAAACCATACCACAAGGTAAGAATCCATTTAACAGACCTATCGTGAATAATGATTTATAACTTTTATTTCTAAATTGACTTCCTAATGTTGATTTTATTTTTGAAATCACAACGAAAACAGGCTTTGAGAAATTGTATTTTGCGAATGTCTTCTCCGGAATTAAAATTACGGCAATCATAGCAACACCAATGAATATCGATAATTTTTGTTGAAATCCTGCCATAAACAACCCTTTACCAACTAACCCGAAAACCAGTCCGATAGTACCATATGCAGTTAATCTACCAATATGATAGGTCAAAATTTGAGTAACTTTTTTAGTAGGATTATTTCTATCGACAGGTAACATCATAGCAATTGGCCCGCACATACCTATACAGTGAAAACTACTAATTAATCCAAAAAAGAAGGCTGAATATAACATATTAGATATTCTTTTAAAATTTATCCTTTTTTTTTCCCACTTATAATTTTAGAAATAAGACCTCGGTTTGTAGTGAACTCTGCAACAAAAACACCACTTAAGTGAATAAAAATAAAAGCTAGTAAATAGTATATTGACAATACATGTATTTCTTCCATTTGTCCCTTTAAATTTTTCGGACCAAATTCAATAATTAAACCTGTCACTAATGAAATTGCAACGCAACCATAAAAAAATAAATAAATCCAATATTGAAATTTTTCTTTTATAGTTAGTCCTTTGCGAAGAGGATTTGAAAATTTCATTAGGTTTAAAAACGGAAGTAACATTCTAATACTAAAAAATCCAACTAAAACATAACCAATATAGATATGCCAATCCCACATGGGTTTTCTGATTTGTTTTGCCAAACTAATCATCTGGTCATCTGACAAAGATTGATCCGTAGTTGCTAAGTAATTTCTAATAATGTCAGCAACACTATTTTTATTCATCCACGTCGAACGCAGAAATATAGTAAACAAAATTAACATCATGCAAATTGCAATTGCCCAATGTATGATTCTGTACGCGACAGTATAGTTTCTATTTTCCATGATTTTTTAATCTAATTAAATAAAAATGATTCTTCCTTATGATAAAATAAATTCTGCATTTATTTCAGTAACCTTCCTTAGTTTGCAAGCAATGTAACACACTGTATTTCCATATCATTATAAAAACATTTTTCCAATCAAAACTGGTCTTAATTAATGTAAATTGTTTCCTTTGACAGATATTGTTTACCATCATATTGCCATTCCATATTAATGTCCCATCGACCGCCTACCAATTTTGATTTAGGTATGAGCAAAGTTGGATTAGATAAGGAAATTGACGTTTCAAAATCTAATTTTTTGTTAGACGGTCTATATAGGGACACTGTTCCTTTAATCTTATTTGGAACAAAAACATCAGGGAAAACTATAGTTACTCCAGCTGTAGTTTGTGTAACGATAGGTTTCTCAGCTAAATCCTCAGCATTTTGAACCCGTTTCATTTCATTGCCAAAAACGGCATCATGCTTGTAATATTCTTCTACAACCAATTCATTGTCATATTTAGAATTTACTTGTACTTTAATTACAAAGTACAATATAAAGCTCATAAACAATGCAATTGCAATAACGATTCCTGTTCCCCAATTGATTTTCATATTCCTGAATTTTATAATTTTATAACTTCATTTAACATTTTATCAATCGAAACTTCGTGGACTTAAAAAACTAGTGGTACTGGTTTCTATTTTTTTATCGCCTTCATAAACTTCAATTTTTAATTTAGTTTTTTCATTCTCTAATAAAAACTGATTGATTTCTATAAACAAAGTTCCACTGCTCATACCTTGTTTCGGCACTGTAAGCGTTTGATTACCCACCACATTTAATGTCCCTTTTATCCCAATTAATTTGAAATGAATATCATTAAAATCACCATTTGTTTTATTAATAATTTTATAAGTAAAAATATTACTGATTTTATCCCCTTTATGCTGATAAAGCTGTCCTGGCAATCGTAAAATAGTTGCTTCAACATCAGTACGTAAGAATAACAACCCGATCAATATTCCCACCAAAATGGCTAAAATTGCAGTATACCCTTTCATTCTAGCGGTGAATTTAAAAGGGCTTTTTTTCTCTATCTCATCTTCAGATGCATATCGAATTAGTCCTTTGGGTAATCCCACACTATCCATAATAGTATCACACTCATCTATACAAGCAGTACAATTAACACATTCCAGTTGCGTTCCGTTTCTAATATCAATTCCTGTCGGACATACATTTACGCATTGTTTGCAATCAATACAATCTCCTTTTCCAGTAACTTCTCTATCTTCCTGTTTATTGAATTTTGCTCGGCCTACTTCTTTTTCACCACGCACAAAATCATACGCAACATTAATTGATTTATTGTCTAAAAGTACTCCTTGCAACCTACCATATGGACATGCGATAATACAAACCTGTTCTCTAAACCAAGCAAAGATGAAATAGAAAACTCCTGTAAAAATGGAAAGCGCTATTAATGTACTCAAATGATTGGAAGGACCATCTTCAATCATCCTAATCAATTCGTCGCTACTAATAAGATAGGCTAGAAAAACATTGGCAATACCAAAAGATATTACTAAAAAAACACTCCATTTTAACCCCTTCTTTCTAATCTTTTCGGCGTTCCATTCCTGTTTTGACAATCTAATTTGGGCTCCTCTGTCTCCTTCTATCCAGTACTCAATTCTTCTAAAAACCATTTCTAAAAATATAGTTTGGGGACAAATCCATCCACAAAAAATACGCCCAAAAATGACTGTAAACAAGATAACAAATACTACACCCACTATCATAAATAGCACAAAAATATAAAAATCTTGCGGCCAGAATGGAAATCCAAAAATATTAAATCGCCTTTCTAAGATGTTAAACATCATGAACTGATTACCATTCACCTTTATAAAAGGATTTGCAATCAGAATAATCAATAAAAAATAACTAACCCACTTTCTATATTCATAAAACCTACCCGAAGGTTTTTTAGGGAATATGAACTTTCTATTTCCTTCATCATCGATGGTACCAATGGTATCTCTAAAAGCTTCATCTGGCAACTTTGACATTTTGTGTATTTTATTTTACTATACTTTATTTAACTACTGGAGCACTATCATCAACCCATATTTCACCGTCTGGCGCTTTGGGATCTTTAGGATTACTTCCCCTTAAAGATAAAACATAACTAGCAACCTTTTGCATTTCTTTTGGTTTCAGTGTTCCTTTCCAAGAGATCATCCCTTTTCCATCACGACCACCGTTGACTAACGTATGGAATACATTTTTTATTCCTCCACCCAAAATCCAATTTTCATCAGTTAAATTGGGCCCAATTTGACCTCCCGCATCCGCTCTATGACAAACAACACAATTTGCGGTAAAAATGGTTTTTCCTATAGCTAATTCAGCAGGATCTGTTAATAGAGTAACCGTTTTTTCATCCATTAAATCGGGTGCTGTTTTCATATATTCAGCTACATCAATTTTGGCTTGAGCCAATTCTTTTTTAAGCTCCATTTCCTGATTATCGCCATCCATAACTTCAAAACGAATCAAATAAACTGCAGCAAAAACAATACAACCATAGAACAAATACACCCACCATGGCGGTAAATTATTATCCAGTTCCTTAATACCATCATAGTCATGATCCAACAATAGTTGGCCTTCATTTTCAATTGGTTCTGTTTTTGTAAGCGCTTTCATCAGACTTTTAAACCACTTGCTTTCTTTAAAACTAATGCTGTTAACTTCCTCTAATTTGGCTTTTTGTTCATCTGTCAGCAATTGATACGTAATCACTTCAACTGCATTCATAGTAATTTCTATTGCTATTAAAAGAAATAGAAATACGAATAAAAATAGGGAAACCATAGGGAATTTTATAAAAGCTGCGCGATCACCGGAATCGATGAAATATTCCATTGCTCCAAAAACGGCAAAGAAAATTAGCGGTACTCTTACGTAGGCTGGGATTAATTTTTTCATTGTTTTTTATATTTAAGGCTCAACTCCCCTCCCCCATTTTAAAGGAGAGGAAGTTAAAACCTGCATGATTACTATTACTACTTTTCTGTCAAGAAAGGCTCATTCTTACTATAAACCATCATTATTTGATTCTCCTTTATAAGTATCGTTCAATGGCATTTGGCTCAGTTCAGTAATCTTATCTTTTTTATAAGACCAAACCCACAAACCCAATCCCACAAAGAAGGAAAAGAAAATTAACAGTGATAGTATTGGATAGATCGCGACTCCCGAAATCGTCTCCATGTTGTGTTTAATTTGTTCAAACATGACTTTTAGTTTTTAGTATTATCTTTTACTTTAATATCAGTTCCCAGTCTTTGTATGTATGCTATTAAAGCTACGATTTCTCTTTCATTCATTGGAACAAATTTTTCTCCTCTAGCTTCAGCTTTTTTCTTACTTTCATTATAACTTTTTACAAAGTCAGGATCGTTTTTCAAGCTTTCTTCAATCTTTAAGGCTTGCGTTCTTAAATCCTTAAGTCCGTTTGCAACTTCGGCATCAGAATAAGGAACACCTAATGTAACCATAGCTTCCATTTTCTTTTGTGTCAAAGAGATATCCATCGGTTTATTATCAAACAACCATTTATATCCTGGCATAATTGAACCTGCAGATATACTTTGTGGACTCCAGAAGTGGTTAAAATGCCAACTGTCATTGTATTTACCTCCTTCTCTTAATAAATCTGGACCAGTTCGTTTTGATCCCCAAAGAAATGGATGATCGTAAACAAACTCACCTGCTTTTGATTGTGGTCCATAACGCTCTACCTCACTACGGAAAGGACGAACAGATTGAGAGTGACAGCCCACACAACCTTCACGGATGTATAAATCACGTCCTTCTAATTCTAATGGCGAATATGGTTTTACACTTGCAATAGTTGGAATATTCGATTTAATCATAATTGTTGGTACGATTTGAATAACACCCCCAATTAATATAGCAATTGTTGCTAAAATGGTTAACTGAATAGGTTTTCTTTCTAGCCATGGGTGAAATTTTTCTCCTTTAATTCTTCCATTACTAATTTTAACTAAAGCAGGAGCTTCAGCTAATTCATCTTCAATAGTAGAACCATTTCTTAAGGTTTGAATAATATTATAAACTAATACTAACATTCCTATTAAATAAAGAGTTCCACCAATAGCACGCATCCAATACATTGGCATAATTTGCGTAACAGTTTCAAGGAAATTACCATACGTTAAAGTTCCGTCTGGGTTAAACTGTTTCCACATAGAAGCTTGTAAAAATCCAGCTACATACATTGGAAGGCAATATAATATAATTCCTAAAGTTCCAATCCAAAAATGGAAATTAGCTAGTTTAGTCGAAAACAATTTACTCTTAGTCATTCTTGGTATTAACCAATAAATCATACCGAAAGTCATAAATCCATTCCAAGCTAAAGTACCTACGTGAACGTGTGCAATAATCCAATCTGTGTAATGCGCAATTGCATTTACATTTTTAAGAGACAACATTGGCCCCTCAAAAGTTGCCATTCCATAACCTGTAATCGCTACAACAAAGAATTTTAATACTGGTTCTTCACGTACTTTATCCCATGCACCTCTTAAGGTTAGCAAACCATTAATCATACCTCCCCAAGAAGGAGCTAATAACATAATTGAAAATACTACTCCTAAATTTTGTGCCCAGTTAGGCAAAGCAGAATATAATAAATGATGAGGACCAGCCCAGATATAGATAAAAATCAATGACCAGAAGTGAACTATAGATAATCTATAAGAATATACGGGACGATTCGCTGCCTTTGGAACAAAATAATACATCAAACCTAAAAAAGGAGTAGTCAAGAAAAATGCAACCGCATTATGTCCGTACCACCACTGTACTAAAGCATCTTGAACACCTGCGTAAACAGAATAACTCTTCCAAGCCGAAACAGGTAATTCTAAATTATTAAAAATATGTAAAACAGCTATGGTAACAAAAGTGGCTAAATAAAACCAGATTGCAACATACAAATGGCGTTCTCTCCTTTTTATCATGGTACCAATCATATTAATCCCCATAACCACCCAAATTATGGTTATTGCAATATCAATAGGCCATTCTAATTCAGCATACTCTTTTGAAGAGCTATACCCTAAAGGCAAAGTAATTGCGGCAGCAACAATGATTAGTTGCCAACCCCAAAAATGAAGATTACTTAAAAAATCACTATACATTCTTGCCTTTAGCAGTCGTTGCAATGAATAATACATTCCCGCGAAAAAGGCATTCCCCACAAAGGCAAAAATAACCGCATTGGTATGTAAAGGTCTCAGCCTACCATAACTTAACCACGCAATTCCGTCTGTTAGGTTAGGGAAAAGATAAAAGAAGGCTACTAATAGCCCCACTGACATTCCCACTACACCAAAAAGGATGGTAGCGTAAATGAATTTCTTTACAATTTTGTTGTCGTAATAAAATTGTTGCATTTCCATAATTAATTTTGTTTTTCTTCTGTTATTTGTTCTGGTTTTGGATTCTCAACTTTGAGCTCATCGTCAAAAAGCATTCTGACAGATGGCGTATAATCATCATCATACTGGCCTGTCTTTACCGCTCGTATAAAAGCAATAAAGAAACCTATAGCAATTATTATACTGATGGAGATTAATAAATAAATGACACTCATACCTAAAATTTCTGTTTACAAAGTTAACCAGCTCCCTATTTATAAAATATGACAATTATCATGGTTACTTCTTTTTTGTTAATGTTTGTTTAAAATTATCTTAATTTCTTAGCGTAAAAATTACTCATTATAGTTACAAAACTGACAATGGTTATGGTGCTCAACGGCATAATTATCGCTGCAACTAAGGGTTGTAGATGTCCTGTAATTGCAAATGACAATCCTATTATATTGTAAAGCAATGACATCCCAAAACTCATCCTGATTGTTGTCATTGCCTTTTTAGATAACTTTAAAAAGTAATGCAATTTTTGGAATTCATTTGCTTCCAAAATCCCATCACAAGCAGGTGAAAAAACATTCACATTTTCTGAAATAGAAATTCCGACATTGCTTTGCGCCAATGCACCCGCATCATTCAAACCATCTCCTACCATCATCACGTTTCTACCCTGTTTTTGCAGTTGTTTGATGAATTCCAATTTTTGCTCCGGTTTTTGGTTAAAAATCAATTCAGTCCCTACAGGTAATAACATTTCTAAAGAAAATTTCTCCCCCTCGTTATCTCCAGATAAAACTTTAATTTGATAATTCTGTTTCAAACTTTTGAAAAGACTTTCTAGTCCTACTCTATATTGATTATTAAAAATATATTTTCCATAATACTCATTATTAATGGTAATATGAACTGCCGTTTGCAGCACCGTATTCTCATCTGGGCTTCCCGCAAATGCAGCTGATCCAATTACTACCTCTATTCCCTGAATCTTTGCCCGAATCCCTTTACCGGTTATTTCCTCAAAATCAGTAATAGTTACACTTTTCATCTCCGGAAGAAAATCGTACAACATTCTACTTAATGGATGATTAGAAGCGCGAAGTACTGTTTTAATATTGGTTAAATTCTCACTAGACAAAGACTCGCCTTCATATGAAATTTTTGCTTTTTTATTAGTGGTAATGGTCCCTGTTTTATCAAAAACTATGGTATCAACTTTAGCTAATTGTTCAATAACCAGCGCATTCTTCAGGTAAAACTTCTGTTTTCCTAAAATTCGTAATACATTCCCCATCGTAAATGGAGCAGTCAATGCTAGAGCGCACGGACAGGCCACTATCAAGATTGCAGTAAAAACATTAAAGGCAGTATTTGTATCGATGACAATCCAATAGGCAAATGATGCAAAAGCAATAAGCAATAAGACAGGAGTAAAATACCTGCTTATTGTATCGGTTATACTTTTATGTCTTTGGGTAACAGCTTTCTGAAAAACATCATTACTCCACAATTGGGTAAGGTAACTTTGAGAAACAGAGTACAACACTTCCATTTCAACAACTTTTCCAATTTGTTTTCCCCCAGCAAATACTTTATCACCTGAATTCTTAGTGATAGGAACCGCTTCACCAGTTACAAAACTATAATCGATGGCGGCTTTCTCGCTAATCAATATCCCATCAACGGGAATTAATTCCTGATTTCTGATCAGTAGTCGATCCCCTTTTTGAATATCATAAACCGGGACACTTTCTTCAGAACCATCACTATTGATTCGGGTAATCGCTATTGGAAAATACGATTTAAAATCCCTTTCGAAACTTAAAAAACTATAGGTTTTTATTTGAAACATCTTTCCAAGTAGCATAAAGAAAATCAAGCCAGTCAGACTATCAAAAAAACCAGATCCATAATTAAAAACAATATCAGTAGTACTTCGCACAAACATCACAATGATTCCTAATGCAATAGGAATGTCAATATTTAGCATTTTAGAACGAATACTTTTATAGGCCGAAACATAATAATCTGAAGCGGAATACAAAAACGCGGGCAAGGATAAGATGAAAATTAACCAGCGAAAGAATGGCTTATACGTATCCAACCAAAATTCATTTACCTCAAAATATTCTGGAAAGGAAAGCAACATTATGTTACCGAAGCAAAAAAAAGCAACTCCTAACTTGTAGGTCAAGCTTCTGTCAATATTCTTTTTCCCAGTTTCGTAATTTTCCAGACTAATATAGGGCTCGTAGCCAATAGAACTAAGTAAATATACAATTTTACTTAGAGAAACGGTTTGGGGATTATACGTAATTCGAACCTTTTTTTCAGGAAAATTGACCTGTGAAGTACTGATTCCTTTTTGAAGTCGCTGTAAATTTTCTAAAATCCAAATGCAAGAACTACAATGGATATGAGGTATACTAAGTGAAACAATAGCCGTAGCCTCTTCTTCAAATTCTAATAATTTTGCAACGATACTTTCGTTTTCTAAGAAATCATATTTACCTTTAATATCAAGCGGGGTTGCTCCAGGGGATTTTTCAAAATCATAATAGCATGTCAAATCATTGACGCTAAAAATTTCGTACACCGTTTTACAGCCGTTGCAACAAAAACTTTTATCGTCAAAAATAATTTCTTCTGCTTTAATAATATCTAAACCACAATGGAAACAATTTTGTGTGTCCATAACTTTGCTCATTTTACCTGATGCAAATATCCTAAACGAATGTTACTATTAATATGATATATGTCATATTAATGCGTAAATTTACACAACTAACGCCCCCATCAAGATGTCAAAATGCGAAGAATGTATTGTTAGAGAATTTAGCTCGCTGAAAGCTCTAAATAAAGATGAACTGGTAAAACTTGCAGGTTGTAAAACGTCACGCATTATCAGAAAGGGCGACGTGATTTTTGAAGAAGGAGAAAATGTAAATGGAATATTCTGCATTAAGGATGGGGTTTGTAAACTTACCAAATTAAGTCCCAACGGAAAAGATCATATTGTCAAACTAGTTACAAAAGGAGAATTATTAGGACAACGTTCCATGATTAGTGATGAACCCGTTCACTTAAGTGCTGTCGCGCTTGAAGATATGGAAGTTTGTTTTATTCCAAAAACCGAAGTTATGGGGTTCTTTGATAAAAACAATCAGTTTTCAATGAATGTGATGAAAACGATATGTGGTGATTTAAAAGAAGCGGATAGTCATACCGTAAATATGGCTCAAAAAACCGTAAAGGAACGTCTAGCCGAAACACTACTTTACTTATACAATACCTTTGGAAAAAATGAAGATGATTCCTTAAAAATTCAACTTTCAAGAGATGAATTAGCTAGTATGATAGGGACAGCAACTGAAAGCTGTATTCGCTTGCTGTCTGATTTTAATAAATTAGGTTTAATAGAATTAGTCGGTAAAAAGATTACTATCAAAGACATCAGTAAATTAAAAAAGATCTCCGAATAACAACCTACTTATTATTTTTTGTGCATCAAAAAATAATAAACTGGTATTCCCAAGGCTACAATTCCTAACCCTAAACCGGTATTTAAAGTGTCATGTATCAATAAGGTGATACAAATCGCTGTAGTAACAATTATATACAATGCCGGTACAATTGGATAACCAAAAGCGCGGTACGGTCTTTCAGTATTGGGTTCTCTTTTTCTTAGAATAAACACTCCAACGATCGTTAATATATAAAACAGTAACGAAGCAAAAGTTGCATACGTCAATAAATCTCCAAACTTACCGGATACACAAAGCACACAAGCCCAAGCACACTGTACCCATAACGCTTTTGCTGGAACTTGGTTTTTATTCAAAATCTTAGCTCCTTTAAAGAAAAGTCCATCTTTGGCCATCGCATAAAACAATCGTCCACCTGAAAGAATCAAGCCACTATTGCAGCCAAAAGTAGAAACCATAATTAAGGCAGCCATTATGAAAACACTGCTATTTCCCATAATCATACCCGCAGCAGCAGCGCCTACGCGATCATTACTTGCAAACATAATTCCGTTACCAGAGATATCAGCAGCCGCTGGAGTACCATGCATTGGCAACAAAGCCAAATAAGCCAAGTTTGCCAAAATGTAAATAACAGTAACAATCAAAGTACCCAGGAATAAACTTCGCGGAATATTCTTTTTTGGCTCCTTAATCTCTCCTGCAATAAAAGTAACATTGTTCCAGGCATCACTTGAAAACAAAGAGTTTATTATTGTAGCACCTGCAGCCCCCAGAAGTGCCATTCCAGTCAGCTTTGAGACAGTAATTGACCCATCAGTATTTAAAACAGTACGACTCGCTTCCCACATATTGGCAAAATTATTAGATAAGACGTCCGTGTGGAAACCAACATACAAACCAAAAACAATTAACGCAAAAAGCGCAATTAACTTAGTCGATGTTAAAATTAACTGAATCAATTTCCCGCTTTCTACTCCTTTAGTGTTGATAAACGTGAGGACAATAATACTAGCGATCGCCAACACTTTACTGTTAGGAAAAACAAAGCTATCCCCAAAGGTAAAAAGCGTATTGTCTAAAACCGGAAAAAATATAGCAGAATAGTTGGCAAACGTAACTGCAATTGCAGCTATAACTCCAGTCTGAATTACAGTAAAAACAGTCCAACCATAGAGAAAAGAAATTAATCTTCCGTAGGCACGCTGAATATAAACAAATTGCCCCCCTGCTTTAGGCATCATACCTGCTAATTCACCATAACTTAATGCGGCAGCAACGGTAATTAAACCAGTCACTAACCAAATTATTAAAAGCCAAGCGGCAGAACCAATATCACGAGCCATAGCGGCAGTAACGATAAAAATACCAGAACCAATCATCGAACCAGCTACTAAACTTGTAGCATCAATTAACCCCAAAGAACGTTTTAACTCCGTTTTATTTTCCGACATTATAATTTGAATTGACTTTTAAAAATAATAAATGATACTACAGTTTTTTTGCTTCATTCCAAAAAATATCCATCTCTGCAAGAGTCATGTCCATCAGTGGTTTCCCTAGTTCGCCTGCTTTGCTTTCCAGATATTGAAAGCGTTTGATGAATTTTTTATTGGTTCGTTCCAAAGCATCTTCGGGATTTACATTTAAAAAACGGGCATAATTAATCATTGAGAATAAAACATCACCGAACTCGGCTTCAATATTATCTTGATTTCCAGCTTCAACCTCAACTTGCAATTCCTCCAATTCTTCTTGAACTTTATCCCAAACTTGATGCGACTCTTCCCAGTCAAACCCTACACCTTTTACTTTATCTTGTATTCTACTGGCTTTGACCAATGCTGGTAAACTTTTAGGAACACCCTCTAGAACTGATTTTTTTCCTTCCTTAAGTTTTAGTTTTTCCCAATTTCGTTTGACTTCTTCTTCATCGGCAACTATAGTATCCGAGTAAATATGAGGATGACGGTGAATTAACTTATCGCAAATTTCATTGCAAACATCGGCTATATCAAAATCATTCGTTTCGCTTCCAATTTTAGCATAAAAAACAATATGCAACAACAAGTCTCCCAATTCCTTTTTAACTTCATTCAGGTTATTATCCAAAATAGCGTCCCCTAACTCATAGGTTTCCTCGATGGTAAGATGACGTAAAGTTTGAAGCGTTTGTTTTTTATCCCAAGGGCATTGCTCACGCAACTCGTCCATAATAGTTAATAATCTATCAAAAGCATTAAGTTGATTTTCTCTTGTATTCATAGCATTTGGTTTTTCTCTGTCAGTTCTGTCTTTGAACAAAGGCTGGTAAAAATAAGAAATCCTGTCTTCTAAAATTAGAGAAGACAGGATTTTTTATAAAATTTAGAATGTATTATTCTTTAACTTTTTTTGCTTTTTTTGTTTTTTCAGCAACAGCTTCCTCTTCGACTACAGCAGGAGTTTCCTCTGCAGCGCCTGCAGCTGGTTCTTCATCAACAACCAAACCTTTAGCTTCAAGCATATTATACCAATTTAATATTTTTTTAATATCTGATGGATATACCCTTTCCTCATCATAGTCAGGTAAAACTTCTTTAAAGTAAGCTGCTAATGTAGCATTGTCTTCTTTATGTGAAATCGCTGGACCATTACTTTCTTTGGCAGCGATTTTATCCATTATTTCAGCTAATGGTTTTTCACCTTCATAAGTGTAAACTGAAATCTCAGATAATAAACTTACATTACTTTTTAAATTTACCGTGATTTTCTTTCCATCTAATAATGATTCTGCAACAAAACCAGTACGCGTTTGCACTTTAAGTACATATAAACCCGGTTTCCCAGAAATGGCTAGTATTTTTTCTAAATTCATATTATTTTAATTAGTATTAAGAATTCGATTTGTATATATATTTTATTAAACTCCAAAATCCATGCCTAAATATAGCCTCTGAAATTTTATTACCTTCCTTTTTTGGCGATAAATCTCATTCTATAGTCTTGGAATGTCTTGCCTTCAGTAATATTCTTTAGTTTCTTTTGAATCAAACGCTTTTTAAGTGAGGAAATTTTATCGGTAAACAAGATTCCTTCTATATGATCGTATTCATGTTGAATTACTCTTGCTATTAAACCTTCAAAAACCTCTGTTTTCACAACAAAATCCTCTTCGCAGTACTCAATAGTTATTCTTTCGTTTCTGTAAACATCCTCACGAACATCAGGAATACTCAAGCATCCTTCATTAAAGCACCATTCTTCACCCTCTTCTTTCAACATTTTGGCATTGATAAAAGTTCTTTTAAAACCTTTCAATTCATCTTGTTCTGATGAATCTAAATCTTCATCCTCACTAAAAGGTGTGGTATCAATTATAAACAAACGAACTGCTTTCCCTACCTGCGGTGCGGCAAGACCTACTCCACATGCATTATACATCGTATCATACATATTAGCGATCGTTTCTTTCAAGTCAGGATGTTCCTGTGAAATATTCTCTCCTACTTTTCTTAAAACAGGATGGCCATATCCTACAATTGGTAAAATCATTATTGTTATTTTAAGTATTATCAGTCCTAAATTCAGGATTTTCATTCCTTAAATTATGGTTGGCAAAAATAGTAAAAATTTAGACAATGAATAATTCCTAAAGGATATTTAGCATTTATTTCTAATTTAAACTTAAATCAGTGCCTTTTCCGCTATGGATAAATCGTACAATTCATATATTTGTATGCAATACCACTTATATGATTCCAAAAGTCAAGAAATTTACAGACGGTACTTACTTTACAAATGCTTTAAAAATAACTATTGCAGCGGTTCTGCCTGTTTTACTATTTTCTTATTTAGGTCATTTCAAAATTGGATTTACGATAGCCTTGGGAGCCTTTTTTACTTATCCCAGCGACATCCCAAGTAACCTTAAGCATAAAATTAACGGAATTCTGGTTACGGTTCTTATCGTTTCCGGTGTCAATTTACTAATAAACCTTGTCTATCCCTACTCATGGCTATTTTATCCTTTTTTAGCTATCTTGTTATTTTTCCTATCAATGATTTCTGTATACGGACAAAGGGCAACAATGGTTTCGTTTTCAGCTTTACTGGCAATCTCTTTGGCTTTTGCTCATATACAGACGGGCTGGGACAGAATTCAATATTCGGGACTACTACTTTTGGGAGGCTTATTTTACCTCGTTGTTTCTTTGATTTTCTTTTACATCAGACCGCACCGATATGCTGAACTGCAAATTGCCGAATGCATCAAATTAACTTCTACCTATTTAAAATTAAGAGGTGATTTATGGGAAGTAAATTCAGACCGCAAGGCAATCACTGAAAAACAATTGAATTTACAGGTACAACTAAATACCATTCATGAAAACATAAGAGAGATTCTGATCAGGAATCGAACTAACTCTGGTTCTTCTAATCAAAATCGAAAGATGCTTCTTGTATTTATTTCGTTAGTGGAAATTATGGAGTTGGCGATCGCTACTTCATTTGATCACAACAAGCTACATCAAAAATTTGACAATCATCCAAGAGTTTTAGAAAAATACCAAAACCTTGCCTACAACCTTGCTAAAAGTCTAAAAACATTATCTGAAAGTATTGAAAATGACGAGAAATACCTCTCAAAACACAACCTTCTTAGTGATTTGAATGATTTAGAACTAGCAATTACAAATTATGAAAATGATTTAGGAAAAGCTAACGCTTCAGAAGGTGTTTTAATGCTAACGAATATGCTTCATTATGCGGAGAAACAAGTTGAGATAAACAAAACACTGGAACGTGCTTTTACGGCCGTTGTCAAATCACAAGACTTAAAAGGAAAAGATAAAGATTTAGAAAAATTTATAACTCCTCAATACTATCCGATTCGCACACTTATTGAAAATTTAAGTTTTTCCTCCACGGTTTTTAGACATTCTCTTCGGCTCACAATTACTATTTTGATTGGCTTCTCTATTGGCAAATTCCTTCCTTTTCAAAACGCATATTGGATCGTATTAACTATTGTCGTCATCATGAGACAAGGATATGGCTTGACAAAACAGCGCACCTTTCAAAGGATCTTTGGAACAATTTTAGGTGGGTTTATCGCTTTTGGAATCCTTTTTCTAGTTCATGACTCGACAATCATTGGTGCATTAGCAATCGTCGCGCTGCTTTTTGGATTTTCATTTACTCCCACTAATTATAAAGTTGGCGCCACATTCATAACCATTTATGTTATCTTTATTTATGGAATTCTAACCCCAAATATTGAAGATCTAATTCAATATCGCGTATTGGATACCTTAGTCGGAGCACTATTATCCTTTTTGGCCAATTACTTTCTATGGCCTTCTTGGGAATTTGTAAAAATTCCCGTGTATTTGGAAAAATCGATTGAAGCAAACAGAAATTATTTAAAGCAAATTTCTCTGTTTTATAATACAAAAGGAGAAGTTCCGACTTCGTATCGTTTAGCCCGAAAGCATGCTTTTATTGAAGTTGGTAATCTCATGGCTTCCTTTCAAAGAATGCTTCAAGAACCTAAATCAAAGCAAAGCAAATTACCGCAAGTTTATAAGCTAACCGTTCTGAATCATACCCTATTATCGTCTTCAGCTTCTTTGGGAACCTACATCCAATCACATAAGACATCTGAGGCTTCAGAAGCATTTAATGTTGTCGTTGACAAAGTTATTAAAAATCTGGAAGATGCCATAACTATCTTGAAAGAAGGCAGTATACAGCAACAAGAGAGTACAATAAACGAGGATTTGAGCAAACGATTTATTGAATTAAATAAAATTAGAACCAAAGAATTAAAAGAAGCAAATGCTATTGATGAAGAAGCATTTCAGTTAAAAATGCAGGAAGCACAATTGGTAATCGAGCAGTTAGTATGGTTAACCAATCTGTCAGAAAATATAGTTAAGACTACCAAAGTATTGATAAAAACAGAAAATGAACTCCAATAAGACATTGAAGTTCATTTTATAAAAATTTAATTATTCAGTTTTAAAACTGCAGCAGTACTTTTCCTGATTTCATCTGATAGCGCAGGATTATTATTTAATGCTTGACCATAAGATGGAATCATTTTTTTAAGTTTTTCTTGCCATTCCGCAGAAGCCAACTCTTCCTTAAAACATCTTCCCACTAAGTCAATCATAATAGAAACTGCGGTAGAAGCTCCTGGCGAAGCACCAAGTAAAACAGATAATGATCCATCAGCAGTAGTGATTACCTCTGTACCAAATTCGAGTATCCCGCCTTCTTTTTTATCTTTTTTAATGACTTGTACGCGTTGTCCCGCTCTTTCAATCACCCAGTCCTCTGACTTTGCGCTAGGAACATATTCGCGTAAAGCATTTATTCTATCTTCTGTTGATTGACGCACTTGCTGGATCAAATATTTTGTCAGTGGTATGTTCTTAATCCCTGCAGATATCATTGGAAAAATATTATCTGTGGTGATTGATAATGGTAAATCAGAGTAAGAGCCATTTTTCAAAAAACGAGTTGAGAAACCGGCAAAAGGGCCAAATAACAACTGTTTTTCTCCATTAATCATTCTTGAATCTATATGCGGAACAGACATAGGTGGTGCCCCTACGCTGGCCTTACCGTAAACTTTTGATTGGTGCTTTGCAATAACCTCAGGATTGATACATTTTAGCCATTGTCCGCTTACGGGGAAACCTCCAAAACCATCTCCTTCAGGAACGTCGGCTTTTTCTAATAACGGTAGCGATCCGCCACCGGCACCTATAAATACAAATTTTGTATATACTTTCCTTTTTTGGCCTGTAGCTAAATCAGTAATTTTTATTCTCCAAGACTTATCCTCACGCTGTTTCAATTTCTGAACTTCATGATGATAATGAATAGTTACGCCTTCAAGGGTATCCAAATAACCAAAAATACTTCTGGTTAATTCTCCAAAATTCACGTCAGTCCCTATAGCCATGCGGGTAGCAGCCACTTTTTCTGACTCATCTCTACCTTTCATCACTAGAGGCATCCATTCTTTCAATTGGGATAAATCAGTACTAAAAACCATATCTTTAAAAAGTTGGTTTTTTTGTAAAGCTTCAAATCTTTTCTTTAGGTATTCAACATTTTTATCACCCCAAACAAAACTTAGATGCGGAATACTTTTGATAAAATTTTCAGGAGAAGAGACTTTATTTTGTTCCACTAAATAAGCCCAGAATTGTCGAGACACCTCAAAAGATTCCGCAATACTGATTGCTTTTTTCGGGTCAATAGTTCCATCCTCATTTTCAGGAGTATAATTGAGTTCACAAAAAGCAGAATGACCTGTTCCTGCATTATTCCATGCATCAGAACTCTCAGCAGCTGCCCTATCTAATCTTTCGAAAATCTCTATTTTTATATCTGGTTGCAGTTCTTTCAGAATTAATCCAAGAGTGGCACTCATGATTCCAGCACCTATAAGAACTACTTCAGTTTTTGAACGAATTGTTTTGTCTGGCATAGCAACGAATTTTAAAGTGCAAAGATACTTTTAATAATTCCAAAAAAAAGCATAAAATAGTAGAGAAAAGTTATAAATCACGAAAACGTTTTAGCCTTTTATACTCCTTTAAGGATGACACTTTAAAACATTTTTCGATTCAAATAATCCTGAAGCATTATTGTAGCAGAAATCTCATCAATAAGAGCCTTATTCATACGTTGCTTTTTTTTCATCCCACTATCGATCATGGATTGAAAAGCCATTTTTGAGGTAAAACGTTCGTCTACCCGAATCACCTTCATATCTGGAAAGTGATTGGTAAAATGTGTTACAAAACCTTTTATAATAGAAGCACTTTCTGAGGGTTGACCATTCATTTGTTTGGGCTCGCCAATAAGCACTGCTTCTACCTTTTCCTTAGAGAAATAATCTTTTAAAAAGGCAATCGCTGTTGCACTCGGAATAGTAGTTAGTCCTGACGCAATGATTTGCATTTCATCTGTCACCGCAATGCCGGTGCGTTTTTGTCCATAATCTATAGCAAGTACTCTAGGCATATTATAAGGAAGCTTTATGTTTAATGAAACCGAAAATAGAAACAAGGTTTGTTTCTGTTTCTATGAAATAAGTAATTATATAACCTTTAAAAACATAATCTCTTATATTTTCATCGTCAAAATAAATTGATTTTTTATAATGGAAAGGGGATTGTAAATCTTTTTTTAAGTTTAAAAGTAAATCCTTTTTAAACTTTCTAGCGGCAGCTGGTTTATCTCTCGAAATATAATCAACCTGATTGTTTAAGACAAACAAAAAATCATCTTGAAGTCTAATTTTCATATTTAGAAATTGTTTCTTCAAGTATAGCATCTACTTCTTCAATAGTATAAAATTTTGCCGTTCCATTTTTAATTTTAGAAAAAGAATTTTCTAATTTTTTTTTATTTTTATCAAAATCATCATCTTCACGAACAATTTTTAATTCTTCCGAAGAAAAAGAACTCAACAATTCTAAGATTTTATCCTTAATATCAGAATTAAATTCAAGTCTATAAATTTCCATGACACTTATTTTAATATACAAAGATAGCTAATTTATAGCTTTTAAATTTTATTTTAGTTCCAACTTTTGTAGTAACAAAAAGTCTAACCAAATAAATATGTAACATTTTCAAAGCATTTTGAGTTTTTGTTTTTGCTTTAAAAACATATCTTTGTTTAAAAATTATCATACATGAATTCATTACAAACAATTATAGAACAAGCTTGGGAAAACAGAGCTTTGTTACAAGAAGAAACGACTACAAAAGCCATTAGAGAAGTTATAGAATTATTAGACTCTGGTAAATTACGCGTTGCTGAACCAAAAGGAGATGCATGGCAAGTAAACGAATGGGTTAAGAAAGCAGTGGTAATGTATTTCCCGATCCAAAAAATGGAAACATGGGAAGCAGGGATTTTTGAATACCATGACAAAATGGAATTAAAGAAAGACTATGCTGCTAAAGGAATTCGCGTAGTTCCAGGAGCATCTGCTCGTTATGGTGCTTACATTTCAAGTGGCGTAATCATGATGCCAAGTTATGTAAACATTGGTGCTTATGTAGACGAAGGAACTATGGTAGACACTTGGGCAACAGTAGGAAGCTGCGCTCAAATAGGCAAAAACGTACATTTAAGTGGTGGAGTAGGAATTGGCGGCGTTCTTGAACCTTTGCAAGCAGCTCCGGTAATCATTGAAGACGGTGCTTTTATAGGTTCTCGTTGTATCGTTGTCGAAGGGGTACATGTTGGGAAAGAAGCTGTTCTTGGTGCCAACGTATGTTTGACTGCATCTACAAAAATTATTGACGTAACTGGTGATGAGCCAGTAGAGATGAAGGGTTTTGTTCCTGCTCGTTCAGTTGTGATTCCAGGAAGCTATACTAAAAAGTTTGCAGCAGGTGATTTTCAAGTTCCTTGCGCATTAATCATTGGTACTCGTAAGCCATCTACTGACTTAAAAACATCGTTGAATAACGCTTTACGCGAATATGACGTAGCGGTTTAAATTTATTTTGTAATAAAATATTATATTGTATATTCCTCCCTCAAAAAGGGAGGTTTTTTTATCTTATGAAAATACTAGTTATACAACAAAAAATGATCGGGGACGTATTGGTAAGTAGCATTATATGCAATAACCTCCGACTCGCCTATCCTGATGCGCAAATCGATTATTTGGTATATGAATCAACTACTCCTGTTTTAGAAGGCAATCTAAATATCGATACGATTATACGTTTTGAAGAAAAGCATAGAAAAAGCAAAAAAGAATTCCTTAATTTGGCTCTAGAAATCAGAGCCACTAAATATGATTTATTAATTGACGCCTATTCAAAATTGGAAAGTTGGTTGATTGTATTACTGAGTGGAGCCAAAAGAAAAATATCTTATAAGAAAAAAGGACGTACTTTTCTATACACTGATAATGTGCCATTTGAGGAATTTCCAAAAACGAATCTAGGACTAGCGATTGAAAGAAGATTGTCACTTCTGGAACCACTTCATTTATCAGTGAAAATTGATCCATTACCTAGATTATTTGTTACTCCGGAAGAAAATCAGCACGCTACTGCCCTTTTCGAAAAACATCAACTAATAAAAAACCGAAAAACAGTCATGATTAGCCTTTTGGGGAGTGAAAAATTGAAGACCTATCCATTAAACTATATGACATCCGTAATTGACACAATTGCAGACAATGCCGATGTTAATATTCTTTTTAATTATTTTCCAAAACAAATTAACGATGCTAAAATTGTTTTTAACAATTGTAAACCATCAACTAAGGAAAAAATATATTTTGATTTATTGGGTGGTGATTTGAGAGCATTTATTGGTGTGTTGAATCAATGCGATTTAATTGTAGGTAATGACGGCGGCTCCATAAATATGGCAAAAGCACTAGAAAAACCGTCTTTTATTATATTTTCTCCATGGATTGAAAAGAAAATCTGGGCCACATTAGAAGATGGCATCCATCACATGTCAGTACATTTAAATGATTACAAACCAGAATTGCTAGCGCAAAAAACAGAGAAAGAACTTAAACAGGATGCCCTTACCTTATATAAAGAATTTAAGCCTAGCTTATTTAAAGATAAACTAAAGTCTTTTCTATTAAAGAATCTATCAAATGACAATTAATAGAAATACAAACGAAATAGCTACCAAAAAAACATTTCTGAGTGCATTAATTATCACCTATAATGAGGAGCACAATATAAAAAACGTTTTAAGCGACTTGGACTTTGCCGATGAGATAATTGTCGTGGATTCATTTAGCACGGACGAAACCATAGCAATAGCAGCAACTCATAAAAATGTAAAAGTAGTACAACACCATTTTGAAAATTTTGCTGCCCAAAGAAATCATGCCATTAGTTTAGCAAATCATTCCTGGATTCTTTTTTTGGATGCCGACGAAAGACTTACAGCTGAGCTAAAAAAAGAGATCATTAAAACCATTCATCAAAAAGAGGCTGCTGTGGCTTACTATTGCTGCCGCACTTTTATGTTCAAAAACACTAAGCTGCAGTTTAGCGGATGGCAAACAGATAAAATTATCAGACTTTTCAACAAAGAAAAAGCCCAATATGATTTAGCAAAAATTGTTCATGAAAAATTAACAGTTAACGGAAAAACCGGCAAACTAAAAAATAGACTAATTCATTATTCGTATCGCAGTTACAGCGATTACAAACAAAAGATGAATACTTACGGAAAATTAAAAGCAATCGAAGAATTTAACAAAGGAACAAAACCTACTTTTTTTCATTTTTACGCGAGACCCGTATACCAATTTTTGTATCAATATATTATGAGAATGGGAATTCTGGATGGTAAAAAAGGGATTATTATTTGCTATCTAAACTCCTACAGTGTTTTTGTTCGTTTTCAGGAATTAAAAAAAATCCGCTTAAATAACTAAGATTTCCAAAACTTCAACTTCTTTTTCAACCTGCGTTTTCTAGCAAATTCGTCTTGAAATTGAACCGTAAACTGCCACATTTTTTCAAAAACTGCAGTTTCACTTTCTGAATAATATTTAGAATACTCATTACTCATGATAACAATCATTTCTTTCTTTGGCGTAAGCCTACTAAAATTTTTCATTCTCATTTCAAAATCCATAGTTTCATGAAAATTCATCCGGTTTAAATCCACTAAATAAAAACTGTAGGTATCATTTTGTCCTTTCTTAATCAATGTGTTTCCAGGCGAATGGTCTAAGAATTCAATTCCTTTTTGATGCAAATCGAAAGTGAATTTGGTAAACTGTCTTAAAATGTTGTCGTGATCTGGATAATCAGGAACTTCTACTAATTCTCTAAAAGTAAGATCAGCCTGCAAATGCTCACTAACATAATAACTATCTAGTAATCCTAAGTTGTTAAAATTTTCAAAATAAGCCAATGGTTCTGGAGTTCCAATCCCTTTTTCTAACAAAATAGTGGCATATTCGAAAGAACGTTTCGCTTTAGATTTTCTAAAATATTTGTATGCAATTTTATTGACAATATTGGGAATCTTAAACGACTTTACATTAATAGTACTCCCATTTAAATCAAAAAGCTTGATAATGTTTCTGCTTCCACCAAACAACAATCGACCTTTACTAGCAAATAAATTCACTAGCGCTACAATTTCATCTTTATTTGTATTAAAGTTTTTATTAAAAGTATTATGCATTTTTTATTTACGTTTTAAGCCAGCAACTGTCGCATATTGATGAATTCTAATGTCCATTTGGGTAAATAGCGTTAAGATATTAAAAAGTATCGGTTTTATCGACTTGGTTAAATTTATCCCTTCGTGAATTAAGACTTGATAGCCCAATTCTTCGTACATTCTTTTAATACTCTTACCTGTAAAAAAGCGTAAATGTGTCTTATCCATTATCCCATACTCTTCATATTTCCAATCTTTCATAAATACAACTTTCATAAAAGATCGATAAAACCTAACATTGGGAATGGAACTTATGACCACTCCATCAGGAGATAACTTTGACTTAAGTAGCTCCAAAACAGCATAAGGATCTACTAAATGCTCCAAAACGTCATTAAAATAAATTACGTCAAAATAATTTTCAGGCAGATTCTCAATATGCTTTTCACAATTACCAATAAAAACTTTATGTAAAACGGACTGAGCGATAAGGGCTTCTTCTTCCATCAATTCAATTCCCCACACTTCTGCATTATTTTTTTCCATTACAATGGAAGCAAAAGCCCCATTGCCACAACCTATATCAATAATTTTTTTTGCATTTTGTGGAAGAAATTTTAACATCTCTTTCCGAACATTATCATAGTAACCTTGCGGCTTATTGTCGTAATATTTCATTTAAATCGGGTTCATTTATTTATAAATGCAATGTTATTGCTACGTTTTAGATCGTAAATATAAAAAAAAAACTAAGTTTTCATTTAAAAATTTGCTTAGATAATTAAAAAATCAATTCAAGCACAATCCTGAACCAACCTTTTGGTACGATGCCTCAAGCACATATATACTATGAAACCAAGCTGCGATCAAATTAGATTTATAAATGTATGTATAGCTTTCAAGACTTCAAAAATTTAATGTAATTTTGCTTAAATTTATACTTATGTTATACCCAAGCTGTACATTAATCGCTCCCACATATAATTGGCCAGAGGCTCTCGAATTGTTGCTCCTTAGCATTCTTAATCAAACCATTTTGCCAAATGAAGTTATCATTGCTGATGACGGATCAAAATCTGACACAAAAGAACTTGTAGAAAAATTTCAAGAAAAATTTCCAATTCCATTACGATATATTTGGCACGAAGATTTAAAAAATAGAAAACCTGCGATTATGAACAAAGGCATAGCAGCCGCTAATTATGATTATATCATTGAGATTGATGGAGATATCATTATGAATAGGTACTTTATTGAAGACCATCTTGCATTTGCCCAAGAGGGACACTATTTATTTGGTTCAAGAGTAAATATTCAAAAATATTTTCTGGGAAAACTGTTTTCTGAAAAAATAATCAATTTTAATTTTCTATCGCAAGGAATAAAAAAAAGAACTCGGACAATAAGAATTCCTAGTTTAATGACTTTTGCAAAAACCGTTCACAGCAGATCATCTAAACTTAGAGGTTGCAATATGTCATTCTGGAAAAAAGATTTCGTTAAAATAAACGGCTTTAATGAAGAATTAGTAGGATGGGGAATTGATGATTCTGAAATGATTCAAAGACTACACAATATTGGAATTAAAGGAAAAAGACTAAAATATGCAGGAATAGCTTATCATATTTATCATCCTGAACAATCTAAAAGTCATATTGAGATTAATACCGAAATTGAAAGGCAAACAACTGAAAATAAACTTACTTTTATTAAAAAAGGAATTAATCAATATTTATAATGTTCGACATAGCCCTACTTTTAATAAATTATAATACAAGTGAGCACAGTATCAACTGCATAAAATCGATAATTGAAAAAACTTCAAAAAAAAATAATTATCAAATCATAATAACTGACAATTGCTCTGAATATGACGATTACCTGAAGCTAAAAACATTTTGTGACACAATAGACTATCCAAACTTACTCTTGAACAGAAGTAGGCAAAACACTGGATTTGGCGGAGGAAATATGTTTGGCGTACAATTTGCAAATGCAAAATATTTAGCCTTTTTAAACAATGATACTATACTAAAGAATGACTGCTTATCAATTTTAAAAAAGGCTTTGGATACTAATCCAAAAATAGGACTTGCTGGTGCACAAGCTTACAAAGGTAACGGAGATTTCATGATATCAATCGACCATTTTGCCTCACCTGTGCGAGAAATAATTGGGCGAGGATTTTTAGAACTAATTAACCCAAAAAAATTTCCAAAGAGAAAGAAAAAATATCTAGAACAGGTACAAGTAAATTTCATACCAGGTAGTTTTATGTTCATAAGAGCAGAAGACTTTAACATGGTAGGGGGATTTGATACCAATATTTTTCTTTATTATGAAGAGACTGACCTTTGCATGAGACTAGCTAAAATATCAAAATATGCCTATTTAATTCCTGAAGCAGAATTCACCCATTTTCACGGAGTGAGTACAGGAAAATCATTGAACATTAAAAAAGAATTAAAAATTTCTTTACTCTACATAATTAGAAAACATTACGGTTTTTTTGCACACAAAACAGTACTTATTTTCCTAATCAGTAAATATTTTTTCAGTAGTATTTTAAAACCAAAAAACTGGTCATTATTCTTCCTGCTTTTAAGCGGAGCTCCATTATCAAAATCGTTAAAAACAAAACAAAAAATCGTAAGTTCATGATCAACGAAGAAGTCCACAACGCCTACGAAATAATAAAGGAAGGCGGAATAATCCTCTACCCCACAGACACCGTATGGGGAATTGGCTGTGATGCAACTAACCCAGACGCTGTTGCCAAAATTTTCAAGCTTAAAAAAAGAGTAGAAACCCAAAGCATGATTGTGTTGATGAATGGGGAAAGAATGATGTACAACGTCTTTAAAGATATTCCAGAAGTGGCTTGGCAAATAATGGACTTATCTGAAAATCCTACCACTATAATCCTGGATAAGCCTAGAAATGTAGCGCCAAATTTAATCGCTCCTGACAATACTTTGGGAATCCGAATTGTAAAAGAGCCCTTCTGTTTCAAATTACTGGAAAAGATGAAAAAACCATTAGTTTCTACTTCAGCAAATATTTCAGGGCAACCTACTCCAAAAAGTTTTAAAGAAATCAGCCCTGAGATTATAAAAGGTGTAGACTATGTTGTAAATTTGCACCGCGATAAAATTGCGGGGAAACCGTCCACAATCATTAAATTAACGAATGATAGTCAGGTTAAAGTAATCCGAAAATAGGAAAGGCCACGAATTCACTAATTTTTTTTTAAAATTTATTATTATGAGTGATCTTGTTTATAAAGAGGAAAGCTTTCAGATCGTTGGAATTCTATTTGAAGTACATAATAATTTAGGTGGGGGATTTTCTGAAATAGTCTATAAAGATGCGTTAGAATATGAATTGCGAAATTTAAAAATTCCTTTCGAAAGAGAAAAAGAATATGTTGTTCATTATAAAAACACCGTTTTAAATCATAAGTTCTATGCAGATTTTGTATTATTCGATAAAATTATTATCGAATTAAAATCATGTGAAAAACTAGATCCCAAACACACCGCTCAGTGTATTAATTATCTAAAAGTATCAACAAATAAATTAGCCATTTTAGCTAATTTTAATAATAAATCTCTTGAGTACAGAAGAATAATTTTATAAAACTCAAGAATAAATTTGTGTCATAAGAAGCATTTTAAAAAATATAATTTGTGAATTCGTGGCAAAAAATACTATGAACTACAAACAAGCATTAAATAATAAAATTTTCGAAGTCATTTCAGAAGCTTCCCAAGAACTAAACGTTGATAGTTACGTAATTGGAGGTTTTGTAAGAGACTTAATTTTAGAACGAGATTTTAAAAAAGACATCGATATTGTTGCCGTTGGTAGCGGAATCGAATTGGCTTTAAAAGTTTCTCAACTACTTCCAAAACAACCCAAAGTACAGGTTTTCAAAACGTATGGCACTGCGATGCTTCGTTTTGAAGATACAGACATTGAATTTGTTGGCGCAAGAAAAGAATCTTACCATTTTGAAAGTCGGAATCCCGTTGTAGAAAATGGAACGCTTGAGGATGATCAAAATCGTCGTGATTTCACCATTAATGCGCTTGCATTATCATTGAACTTGCATAATTTCGGAGTGCTGTCAGATCCTTTTGGAGGACTGAATGATTTAGAAAATAAGATTCTTAGAACTCCTCTTGATCCAGACATCACTTATTCTGATGATCCTTTACGAATGTTGAGAGCTATTCGTTTTTCTAATCAATTGGGCTTCGAAATAGAAGCAAAATCATTCCAGTCCATTGCGAAAAATGCAGAACGTATTAAAATTATTACGGGAGAACGTATCGTTGACGAACTAAATAAAATCTTATCTACAGACAAACCTTCTACAGGATTTCTATTGCTATACAAAACGGGGCTTTTAGACATTATCTTACCTGAATTGACGGCTTTGAACCAAGTAGAAGAAATAGAAGGTCAAACTCATAAAAATAACTTTTACCATACCCTGGAGGTCGTAGACAATATATGCCCGAATACTGATGATGTTTGGTTGCGCTGGGCTGCTTTATTGCACGATATAGGAAAAGCACCAACCAAACGTTTCAACAAAAAACAAGGATGGACTTTCCACGGACATGAGTTTCTTGGTGGAAAAATGGTCAAAAAAATATTTGAACGCTTGCACATGCCGTTAAACCAAAAAATGAAATTTGTTCAAAAAATGGTCATGATGAGCTCGCGTCCCATTGTTTTATCACAAGAAACGGTTACAGATTCTGCTGTACGTCGTTTGGTTTTTGATGCTGGAGAAGACGTAGAGAACTTAATGACCTTGTGCGAAGCGGACATTACCACTAAAAACCCAAGTAAATTCAAGAAATACCATAGTAATTTTGAAATTGTTCGAAAGAAAATTGTAGAGGTAGAAGAGCGTGATCATGTTCGAAAATTCCAACCACCAATAACTGGAGAGGAGATTATGGCAATTTTCGACCTTAAACCTTCAAAAGAAATAGGAATGCTAAAGGAAGCGATTAAGGAAGCCATATTAGAAGGTGAAATTCCAAATGATTATGATGCTGCTTATGGGTTCATGATGAAAAGAGCTCAAAAAATGGGCTTAATCAAAGTTTAACGATTGTTGAGTTAAGGATTGTTAAAATTTAAAATATCTTTACCAAAATTAGTTTCAAAAATGAAAAAAGAGAATAGATCTGTCATTATTTGGTTATTATCCGGTTGCGTATTATTGTTTTTAATGGTTACCGTAGGCGGAATTACAAGATTGACTAATTCTGGCCTATCAATGACCGACTGGCATTTAGTTACAGACACTTTTCCCCCATTAACAGAAGCTAAATGGCAACAAGCATTTGATGAATACAAGAAGTTTCCTGAATATCAAAAAATCAATATTCACAATGACTTTCAACTTTCTGATTATAAGTTCATCTATTTTTGGGAATGGTTTCACCGCTTTATAGGTCGTATTATCGGATTGGTATTTATAGTTCCATTCTTTTATTTTTTAATTAAAAAGAAACTGGATAAAGCAACAATAAACAAATGCATCGTCCTTCTAGGAATGGGTGCTTTTCAAGGTTTTTTAGGATGGTTTATGGTTCGAAGCGGCTTGATTAACAATCCAGATGTGAGTCATTTTAGACTAGCGCTACATCTAACTTTTGCCTTTATTACCTTTGCATATACTTTTTGGGTAGCCTTAGATTTACTCTATCCTGTTCGAAAAAACAGTCTACAAACTTTAAAAACTATAGCAAGATATGCTTTAGCATTTTTATTAATCCAAATTGTTTATGGTGGTTTTGTTGCAGGTTTAAATGCAGGATTAATTCACAATCATTGGCCCATGATGAGTGATGGCCAATTCATCCATGACAGTGTTTTTCTAGAACAAAAAAACTTACTATTAAGCTTTACGGAAGGTAAAAGTGGCGTGCAATTTATCCACCGAACCTTAGCTTATGTTGTGGTAGGATTTATGTTTTTACTTTACGTTAAAAGCAGAAAATTCACTTTAAACCTTGCCCAATCCCGAGGAATAAACCTACTTTTAATACTCGTTTTTGTACAATTTGTTTTAGGCGTTTTTACTCTTTTGTATGGCGTTCCATTGTGGCTAGGATTAACACATCAAATCAATGCTTTTTTCCTTTTATCGGCGATGACATTTACTTTACATAGGTTGTCAAAATAACAACTTATCACTATATTTACCTTTGACTATATTGTCACATTTCTATTTGTTCCTATAAAAAATGTCTAAACTTGCTGCGCAAGATAGCTTCCTTGACCTATCAGATTACGGAAGACCCTTTGGAAAAATGCTCGCGAATCGATTAAAAAATACGCGATTCACGCCTATCCATGTCACACTTCTTTTTGGTATATCCGGACTAATTGCGATTTACTGTATTTTGGAAAACCACTTTTACTTAGCTGGATTTTTCATCATTTTAAAATCAGGTATCGATGCTGCCGATGGCGAACTTGCACGCTTAAAAAACACACCTTCCTACACCGGAAGATACCTCGACAGCGTTTTTGATATCATCTTAAACTTCCTTTTTTTGAGTGCAATTTGCTACGTTTCAAACACCTCTTTTCTGCTCACTTTAGGCGCTTTTTTCTGCATTCAATTACAAGGAACCTTATACAATTACTACTATGTTATTTTGAGAAATAAATCGGTAGGGGGAGATAAAACTAGCAAGATTTTCGAATACAAATCACCAAGGGCTTTAGCCGGTGAAACTCAAAAATCAGTCGATATTTTATTCAAAATTTACACAGTCGTTTACGGAGGGTTTGACAAGATCATTCATACTTTAGACAATAGTGCCTACAAGGTAAAAACATTTCCAAACTGGTTTATGACTTTCGTTTCCCTGTATGGATTAGGTTTCCAATTACTGCTGATTTCGTTGATGTTAGCAATGGATTATATCGAGTATATTGCTCCTTTTTTTATTGGATATTCTTTTCTTATATTTATCCTAATAGGCATAAGAAAATCCTTTTTCAAGGTTTAAAAACGGCGATAGATAAAATCTATATTACAACAAAAATAAACTATTAATCAGAACTTTACGTTAATCAACCTACCATATTAGTTTAAATAAACCAACCAACTAGTTAAATTCCAAAATGCAATTATTCTATAACAATTTCACCGAATTATATAACACTTTTTCTTTTACTTTTTTTGAACTTTGCAATAGATGTTTTATTAACTATTAAACTATACAATTATGCCGAACTCAGAAGAAATTAAAGGAAACTGGAATGAAATGAAAGGTAAATTAAAACAAAAATTTGCCGACCTTACCGATGATGATTTGTTATTTGAAGAAGGAAAAGAAGATGAAATGTGGGGAAAGCTACAACAAAAATTAGGAAAGACTAAAAAAGAAATTAAATCATTATTTGAATAATTTCGAGTTTTAGACCCACTAAAAACTGTTCTGGAAAAATGCTTTTTATTTTATTCAAAATGAAATGAAAATGCAGTTTTTCGAAACAGTTTTTTTTGTGTTTTTTCGCTACCCAATCCACACTTTAAAATCAGCTACTTTTTCTCTACTTACAACAACCTCATCTTCTCCATAAGAAGGCAGAGTAATTTTTAATCTAGAATTGCTATAGACCACAATTTCCTTAATTGCTTTCATCGGAATTATAAATTTTCGGTTGATTCTATAAAACTCTTTTGTGTCTAATTCTTGTTCTAATACTTCTAAAGTTGATTCAATAAGGTAATTTCTATTGTCGAATGTATGAATATAAGTTCCTTTGTTTTCGCTAAAAAAGCATTCGATTTCTTCAATCGAAATGACTTTCAAATATTGCCCAATTTTTACCGTAAACCTTTTTTTGAATTCTTTCTCAAAAGGATTCCCAAGCATTTTTTTAATCTCTTCAAAATGCAATTGCAACTTTTCTTTTTTAGGCAATCGTTCTTTAAATTTCGAAACAGCTTGCTCCAGATCGTCTTCGTCAATTGGTTTTAAAAGATAATCTATACTGTTTAATTTAAAGGCTCGTAAAGCAAATTCATCATAGGCCGTTGTAAAAATTACAGCGCTCTTAATTTCGACTTTTTCAAAAATTTCAAAGGATAATCCGTCGGATAATTGAATGTCTAAAAAAATCAAATCTGGATGTTCATTTTTAGAAAACCAATCGATGGCTTCTTCAACCGAATGGAGCATCACTCCTACTTCAATTTTTTGTTTTTCGAGCTTTCTTTGCAACAGTCTTGCGGCTGGTTTTTCGTCTTCAATTATAATAGTTGTCATCTACTGTGGTCTTATGATTTTTAAAATTATTGTTTTATTTTTTTAACGTTACTCCCATTTATCCCCTTTATCTTTATCCATAAATTGTTGAATTTTCTTTTCTTCCCAATCAGATCCAAAAAACAAATCTCTTCCAAAAACCGAAAATCCATGTGCCAATAAACCCATTCCCCAAAATAAAGCAGTACTCCATGTTTCCCAACTCCAAAATTCAACAGCGTTAAAAAGATCTCTATTAGATCTAGAAATGATTATAACAGTATTCACCAAAACATATACCAGCGCATGAACATAAAAACTCTTTATTCTCTTTACGCGCTTGTAAGCCATGTTATATTGTTGATCAGCGCTGTTTCCAAATTCCTGATAATTTTCGTCCCTTCTTCTTCTAATTCTTCCCATGATTTTTTATTTTACTTATTTGTAATTATTTTGTTTTCGAGTTTCTTGTTCTTCCTCCATCAACTCTTTTATTTTCTGTTCTTCCCAATCCTGGTTGAAAAAAGGTAAATAATTGAACACTTTCATACCGTGAATGATTACACCTATTCCCCATCCTAATAGTGGCCAGTAGAACCATAGATGATCTGGTGATGTCCATAAATTAAGTGCTAAAAGCCCTAAATTGACAAATACATATGATGATAAATTACCGTAGAATCCTTTAATTTTATCTACTCTATTTTTCGCTTTGAAGTAACGCTCCTTTTGTTGATATGTGTTTTCCATAATTACTGCCATTTTTTATTTGTAGACTGTTTTTCTAGAATCTCTTTGATTTTGCGCTCTTCCCAGTTCGAACTGTACCCAAAGACTTTCAAAGCATGCATCGTTAATCCAAAACCCCAACCCAAAGCGGAAAACCAGAACCAATGAAATTGTGGCGAAAATTTGAGATTAATAAATATTAAGAACGGAATTACACAGCAGTACGAAATCAAGTTTCCATAAAAGCCTTTCAGTTCTTCGACTCGCTTTTTAGCTCTGTAGTAAGCGTTATTTTCACTATAATCGATAGCTGTTTCCATAACTGAAATTTGTTTTGTTAAAATAGGTATTCTTACTGTAAATGTCTTCTCATCTTGCTCGATCATCACTTTTCTATTCGTGATAATTGCATAACGGCTAATGATATTTTGCAACCCTACTCCTCGACGATCTTGTAATACTTCTTTCTTTTGATAATCATTTTGAACCACCAAATATCCATTTTCTATGTCAATTCTAATTTGCAATGGTTTTTGGGCACTTACTACATTATGCTTAACCGCATTTTCTAGTAATAATTGTAACGAAAGTGGCACCACTCTAGCTTCTGTATTAATATTACTCGCTAATAACTTATAATCTACGCTATCTTCAAATCTCATTTTCAGTAAGTTCATATAAGTCTTGGCAAAATCCAATTCTTCCTCTATAGAAACTAACTCTTTATCCTTTTGCTCTAGTACATATCGATATACCTTAGACAAGGAGGTCGTAAAACGTTGCGCATTATCAGGGTTTTCCTCTATCAAAGAGCTCAAAACATTTAAACTATTAAAAAGAAAATGCGGATCGATTTGATTTTTTAAGCTTTCGAATTTTGCTGATGCTGTTCCTGCGATGATTTTTTGCTCTTTTACCCTGTTTTCATTGTACGCTTTGTAGAAATAAAGCGAATGAATCCCTAGCAGAACAACAAACGAAACTATTGATGCCACAATATAGTTTGAAGGTTTTTCGTCTATAAAAAAGTCATTAAATGTCCTGTTTTCAATTACTACATCTTGAAAAATACGTAATAAAAATATTACAAATAAAGTAAGGAAAAATGAACTTGAGAACCCTACAATCACTCTTTTTAAACTGTACTTGTCATTTTCAAAAAACGAATCTAAAAAAATATAAAGGGTCGCATTAGCATAATACAAAACCATTCCATAAAGCATGGTGTATAAAAAATTAACCTTTAAATGATTATCAAAAGTGACAACGCCTCCGTTGAGAGCTGGAATTATTGTTAAAACAATAAATATTACTATCGAAATTATTAAAGCTCGTGGAAATTCCCTTAAAAATGTATTCATATACCTATTTTATTAACATTAAAAATTTCACTTTCACCTTTATTCTTATTTACAATTTCTCTGAGCTACTAAGGCTCTGTCTAATCCCCAACTTGGAGAAAAAGCTGTTTCAGGTTGAAAAGTACTAAAAAGTCCAATGGCTTTATCTATTTGAGCACACATTGGCTTGGTATCTCTTCCCCAAAATTTAGCTCCACCAATCTCAAATTCAGCTTTTGAGAAAACCACTCTAGGATTATTAGGGGCAATAGCTTCGGCTTTTGCATAGAGTTCCATGGTTGAACCAGATAATTTCTGTCCGTTTGTCATTGGGTCATATACAATCCAGGCGGTGTTGATCATGGCCTGCATCACATAAAGCTCAGCATTATTCTGGTCTTTTACCATTTCAGTGTCTAAAGCAGTTTGTGCTTTCGAAAGTAATACTTTTATTTTTTCTTTGTCTTTAGTTCCAAAGGCAGAAGTCGTATTGACTAATGCTACATAGTAATTAGGCAACCAAGTAGTTGTTTCTACTGCTGCAATTCTTTCGAATAAATCCGAAGCTTCCGTGTTTTTTCCTTCTTTCCAAAGTCCGAAGGCTTTTCCCATTCCTTGTTCAAATTGTCCTCCTGTTGCTGGAGTTACGGCTTGTTGCCCTTGAGCTGAAAGGAATGTAATTACAAATAGTGCGAATGCGGTGATTAATTTAGTCATGACTTCTAGTTTTAAGATTGATTTTTTTATTGATGATTGAAACACTGTTAATTTCTATTTCAAAAGTAATACTGTTTTTATTCTAATTAAATTTAATAATACTGAACTGTCGGTTTTTGAGGATGAGTTGTAGTTAAATGATTTTTTTTGTAATTTTGATAAAAACATCGTCATGAGTACAGCTGAAATAAAACTAAAACTATTCCGAGAAATCGACAAATTGGACCAATCCAAATTGGAACAAGTTTATGGCTTGCTTTTTAATTTTCTAAATAAAGAAAATGACACCGAAGAATGGAATTCATTATCGCAAATGCAACAAAGTGGTTTATTAGAAGCTATTGAAGAATTGGATTCATCAGAAGGTATTGACCATCAATCCATCATAGACAAATTTAGAAAAAAGTATGCGTAAAAGCATCAAATGGTCGTCTCTTGCAGAAGATGATTTAACAAAAATCCTTGATTATTTAGAAATTCGATGGAATAAAAATGTATGCACTAAATTCATCAATAAATTAGATTTCTGCATTGATTTAATTCTAAAAAACCCAAAGCAATTTCCTTTTATAAATAAAGATTTCCAGATAAGAAAATGTATCATAACTAAACAAAATACGCTTTATTATAGAGAAAATAATTCAAGGATAGAAGTGTTGCGCCTTTACGATACAAGACAAAACCCAGATTCCCTACAATTGTAATTACCCACTTTACAAATTCTTCAACTGATTGTCCTTTTTGTCTTTACTGATCGTCCAAAAGAAACCGACGAAAAAGAAGCGATCTGCTGTGGGTGTAATTGCCCTTCTATTATAAATTCCATTTACATCTGGGTTTTTGGCATAATCGTATCCGTAGACATTCTGCGTTCCTAATACATTTGAAACTGAGAAATACAGAATTTTTTGTGGGCTAATTAAGTACGCCCAATTGAAACTTAAATTGTTGTAGACTTTTGTTTTTCCGTTCATGAATTGGGTTTCATTTGGATTGTTGTAAGGACGTCCTGAACTAAACGAATTTGTAAAACCCACTTGCGAGCGCCAGTCTGTAATGAAATATTTAGTCACTAATGACAAAGTGTGATTGGCTACAAAACTGAGCGTAACTGCAGTTGGAAAATTTTTATAATCTCTTTTAGTATCAATAAACGAATACGAAAGCCAGTATTCTAGATTTTTGATGGTTTTTCCATCTCGCCAAAAAATATCCAATCCTTTGGCGTAAGCCGATCCTTCATTATTGAAAACCGAGTTGTAGGCAATCGCTTGGGTATCGTATTTCACTAAATTACTATACTTTTTATAATAGGCCTCGGCTCTAAAAGTTTGATTTTCCTTGCTGTATTGAAAATTCAGAATGTAATGCGATGCTTTCTCACTTTGAAACTGATGGTAATTGGAATATTTAATATAATCGACCGAAGGACTTTGAGAAAAATCGCCGTAGGCAATAGAAAACTGGCTATTCTTGGCCACTTTGTAGGCCATTGAGATTCGTGGCGAAATGGTACTTTCAGCCAATAAATCATTGTAAGAAGCTCTTAAACCAACTTTGGCTACTAGTTTTTTAGAAAATAAAATATCCGCTTCGGTGAAGGCTGCGGCAATATTAGAATTGTAGCCGTTTGTTTTAGTTATACCTAAATTGGGTACGAAATTTTCATCGAATTTAGATATGAAATAGTCGCCACCAACCAATAACTTAAAATAATTAGAGAAGTTCTTCTTTATTTTTAATTTTAAATGCGCTGCGTTTTCGTCATTATTAACGTTGTCTAAATCCAATCCTATTTGGTTTTTACTGTATCCATAGCTCATACCAGTCACCACTTGCCAACCAGTACCAAAACGACCGTTGTATGATGTATTGAAATAGAAATTATTATTGTTTAAATCCACACGAATTTTCTCAGGACCATTTATATTTTCTTGATTGATATCCATTTTTGAAGAGTCGAATGCGGCGTATACTTTCAAGATTCCGTTGTTGAAGTTATAGCGATAGACCGATTCACCAGACAAAGATTGAAACGGACTATTCCAGTCCAGATTTTGAGGAATAGCGGCTTGATAAGGTGCTAAATTGATATAAGAAGCGTTTAGGCTAAGCGAGCTCTTTTTCCATTTTTGGGTATTTCCTAATCCTAATCCAACGGTCATTAAGGAAACTTCGGTTTTGTTTTGATCGGGATTATCTTCTGTATTTAAGAGTAAAACGCTGGACAGTGCTTCCCCATATTCGGCTGAAAAACCACCGGTTGAAAAGGCGATTCCACTGAACAAAAACGGAGAAAAACGTCCGCGTGTAGGCACATTTCCGATGGTAGCGTTGTAAGGTTGTGCTACTCTTATTCCGTCAACAAAAGTTTGGGTTTCATTGGCCTCGCCCCCACGAACAAAAAGTCGACCGTCCTCGCCTACGCTTTGCGTTCCGGGTAAGGTTTGTAGTGCAGCAATTATATTTCCTGCTGAACCTGCAGTAGTTACGATATCTAAGGGTTTGAGGACAGAAACTCTTGCTTTGTCCCCAGACTCCATAGTTCCAGCCGAAATTACTACTGCGTCAAGCGTATTGCTACTTTCTTTTAAAACGATGGTTTTGTCTTGAAAATTAGCGACATCAATTGTTACTTTAAAGCTTTCATAAACCAGAAAACTAGCGATTAGGATTTGACTTCCGGTTGTGGTGGTGGTAAACGAAAATTGTCCGTTTTCGTTTGTAGTAGCACCATCGTAGGTACCATCAATATAAATGTTAGCCCCCGCGATGGGTTTTCCTTTTTTATCGAGCGTTTTTCCTGAAATGGTGGTTTGAGAAAATGCGCTTGCAGCAAAAAATAAAATAATAAATGTTATGATTGATTTCATGTGGTTTGATTTTGATAGTCCAAATGTATTTCGATTATCTGCTTTTAAAAACTTAAAGAAACTGAACTGTTGAAATATGAGGATGAGTTGTGGTACTTTTAATTTTGGTTTATATTTACATCCAATCGCAAAAGGTTACGGAGGCGGTTTGCATGAGGGATAGCAGTGAAAATCCTCTCTTGTCTCGTTTCTAAAAACGAGACAAGAGAGATTGTAACGAATAGCCCGACCGGAGCTTTTGCGAAGGGCATGCCCAAATAATATTTAAAATAGCTCGAATGACTACCGAAAAAGAAAAAATGATTGCCGGAGAATATTATTTGGCCGGAGATGCAACCTTAGTAAAAGACCGCCGACGCGCTAAAAACCTGCTTCATAGATTGAATGTTACCGAATATAGGATCACGAAAAAAGCGCGAGAAATCATCAAAGAACTGATTCCGAATGCGGGTGCGAACTTGTATATTGAGCCGCCGTTTCATTGTGATTATGGTTATAATATTAGTTGTGGCGAGAATGTGTATTTTAATGTAAACTGTGTAGTGCTGGATTGCGCTCCAGTAATTATTGGTTCGAATGTGTTTTTTGCTCCTGGTGTGCAATTGTACACTGCCACTCACCCACTGGAAGCCGAATTAAGAAAAACACTTGAAAGTGCTTTGCCAATAATCATTAGTGACGATTGCTGGATTGGGGGAAATACGGTGATTTGCCCCGGAATTACGATTGGAAAAGGATGTGTCATAGGTGCTGGATCTGTAGTTACAAAGGATGTTCCTGATAATTCATTGGCGGTGGGAAATCCGGCAAAAGTGATCCGAAAATTAAATCAATAATATTTTGAGTTTTATTTTAAGATATTATACTATCATAAAACTTTCCTAAAAAAAGTACCTTGTGACTGTCTAATATGACTTGCTGGAATTTAATTCTTTAAATTTGCACTCGTTAAAAATCTTGAAATTTAGATTTACAATCACTATTAAAATGAATTCTACAAGTCGTATTAAAAAAAATATGCCGTTAATTAAACTGCAAAAATTAATAATTGGTTCTGTATTAATTGGTTTCCTTTCGGCTTTTTTAGGAATAGCACTGAAAAAGCTAACAGAACATTACGAAGAAATTTTCTCCAACCAAGCTAGTTTACACCCTATCTTTATTTTTGTTTTTCCTGTTTTTGGATTATCTGTTATTTATTTCCTGAGACATTATTTGTTTAACAAAAAAGAAAACAAAGGAATCAATGAGGTTTTTGAAAGTACAGGATCTAGAACTAAAAACTTACCCAAATCAAAAATTGCTTCTCATTTTATTAATGGATTATTAACCGTAATCTTTGGTGGATCTACAGGAATTGAGGTTTCGACAGTTGTAGCAACTGCGACCATAGGATCAGTAGCGCAGCGGAAACAAAATTTCTTTAAAGAGTATAAAACTGAACTTATTTGTGCCGGAGTTGCCGCCGGAATAACGGCGCTTTTCAACAGTCCGATTGCTGGATTATTTTTTGTTTATGAAGTGATTTCTAAAAAAATAACACGTACTTTCTTTATTACTAACATCATTGCGGTTTTGGTTGCTTTTGGGCTGGTCTACTTGGTTGATGAGAAACCTTTATTTGATGTAACCATAACTACTTAGCATTTACGAGCGATTCCATATTTTATTCTTTTAGGTATTTTGGCCGGAATCAACTCTGTATATCTCACCCGTTGTGTATTGTTTTTTAAAAATAATTTAAGCCAAATAAAAAGTCACTATTATCGAATCATAATAGGATCCGTCATACTTAGTAGTTCCTTATTTTTCTTTCCACAATTATATGGGGAAGGGTATCATGCCATAAAAATGATTTTTACAAATCCAAATGAAGTAAAAATATCTACTAATTTACTTTATACTTTTATCGGAATCATTCTTTTAAAACCTATTGCTACCTCGGCTACTTTATTTTCTGGTGGAGATGGTGGTGTTTTTGCGCCCAGCCTTTTCATAGGTGCGTTTTTGGGATTATTTGTGGCGCTACTTCTAAATACTTATTTGAAAGCTGATATAATCCCAGTTAATTTTATGATCTTAGGCATGGCTGCCGTTTTAAGCGCTAGTATCCATGCACCATTTACCGCTATCTTTTTAATTTGTGGTTTAACCAATGATTACACCTTATTTATCCCCATTTTATTCGTTTGTCTTATTTCAAAATATACCGCAAAGATGATTTATCCACATTCTGTTTATTCCTACGCTGCTAGCGTGGCAAAATAATATTCTATGCCTACAGAAAAGATTAAAAGAAGTTATCGTAAGACGAAATACATACTTTATAAAGAAACGCTAGTTGATTTTAGAGAGAAATTTTGGTCTTTTGCTGGTTCCTTTATTGGAATAGGGACTCTTGCTTATTTACAATCTCAAATGCTTCCAGATTCGGATGTGTTATTTCTTATAGGATCTTTTGGTGCCTCCTCTGTTTTGATTTATGGAATCATCCAAAGTCCATTAGCACAACCCCGAAATTTGATCGGTGGTCACGTCATCTCTGCAATTGTAGGGGTAACTGTCGCCAAATTTGTTCCGGACATCTTGTGGCTAACAGCGGCCTTATCCGTTTCACTTTCTATTATTTTAATGCAATTGACAAAAACATTGCATCCTCCTGGAGGAGCCACCGCTTTGATCGCCGTAACTGGATCAGCCCAAATAAAAAATTTAGGATATTGGTATGTAATATCACCTGTATTGAGTGGCGTATTAATTTTACTGTTTGTTGCTTTAATTATCAATAATATCACCTCAAAAAGGTATTATCCTAATGACAATAGATTTCACAGAAAATACCACAACTTTAGAAAACGAATTATTCAAAAGAATTAAAAATTACAGTTTAGTCCTTTTGTAAATCTTATTAACAAATCAAGTTTCTTAAAAAGATATATAAAATTAAATTTTACCTTTGACCTTTCAATAAAAACAAAGATTATGGTTTACAAATTCAGAGTAATACTAGATGCCGAAGAAGATATATTTAGAGATATTGCAATACTTGCAGATGACACTTTAGAAGATTTACATAACGCTATATTCAATTCCTTTGGATTTGACGGAATGGAAGTCGCTTCGTTTTATACTTGTGATGAGACTTGGAACCAGGAAGATGAAATTTCGCTTTTCGATACTGGCGATGTAATTGGGGAGCAAAAAACAATGGGCTCTTACCAATTATCAGACTTATTAGATGCCGAAAACACAAAAATTATCTATGTATATGATTTCATTAATATGTGGACATTCTTAGTTGAATTAGCCGCAGTTGAAGAGCAGGTTGCTGGTAATTTATATCCAGAAACTTTATTCTCTCATGGTGAAATGCCTGATGAAGCAATGGAAAAAAGCTTTGAAGCAGACAATGCTGACGATTATGCCAATGATTATGAAGACGGATTAGACGAAGATGATTTGGACATGTTTGGCGACGACGACAGTTTTGAGGAATATGGATCTGAAGAAATCTGGAATTAGATTAATAAAAACGAAGAATCAAGAGCCAAGATTAAAGACTTCTCTATTGTCTATAATCTTGGCTCTTCCATCTAAAAAATAAAAAAATGATCAACTTATTTAACACGCATATCGAAACGCTTTCGATTCATCGCGTTGGAAACAAAAGCCGCAATGAAGCTCTCTTTTTATCAGAACAACCTTTTAGTCTTCAAGACGAAATTGTGCCATTGATAAAAGAGTTTTTCTTGAAACCTTTTAGAGAAAAAGAAGAAAACTACTTTCAGTTTGCGCATGAAGTTGATTTAGATTATAACGACATGTATAAATTTGCTTCAGCGATTTTTGAAAATCCGGCAAGTTTACATGAAAATTCAAAGAATATTACAAAACATTTATTCGAACAATCGAATCATCCTCACATTAAAAATGGAGAGGTTTATGTTACTTATTTGACTAATGTCAATATTGACAATAATGTAGTTGATGCCATTGGTGTTTTTAAAAGTGAGTTACAAGCTGATTTTTTACAATTTGAAGAAAAAGGAACACATCTAGAAATGATTTTGCAACAAGGGATAAACTTGAGCAAACTAGATAAAGGATGTATCATCTTTAATCATAAAAAGGAAGAAGGCTACAAAATTTTAACTGTTGACAGTAACCGTTACGATGCGCGCTACTGGTTAGAGCATTTTCTTTCAGTTGATGCGTTTGAGGATGAGAATTTTATCACTAAAAAGTACTTGAAATTTTGTCAAAACTTTGCAAAAGACGTTGTTTTTCCAGCTGAAGATAAAAAAGAAGAAGTAATGTTCATGAACCGTTCTGTAAATTATTTTGCAAAAAATGATCAGTTTGAAGAAACTAACTTCTTGAATGAAGTCTTAGATAATCCAGACCTAATTCCTGAATTCAAGAATTACAAAGTAGATAAAGGTGAAAAATACAGCATTGAAGATGTAACCTCTTTCCCTATTGCAAATGCTGCGGTTACAGACGCCCGAAAATCAATAAAAAATGTAATCAACTTAGATACTCATATCCAAATCAAAATGGATTTTATCAATCCTGAAAGCGCAGAGAAATATGTTGAAAAAGGTTGGGACGAAGAAAAACAAATGTATTACTACTTAGTTTACTTTAATAAAGAAGAAAAATCGTAAAGCTATTTTTCATTCCTTTTGCTTTTAAAAAATCCTCAATTACGACTAAGTAATTGAGGATTTTTTTTAATGTACTAATAACTAGTTTATTCGTTAATTTTTATATTTAAGCATTCATTTTTTCCTTATAACATCAGAAATTATTTATATTTATACTAAAATCATGTATTTAATCGATTAAATCGTTAGTTATTCTATTTTTTTTAATATCTTTTACAAACTCAAATTTACCTAAACGCCACCATTTACATTATGAGTACAATCGAAATCAAAGAAAATTTTCTAAGTAAAAAACTCTATTGCTCACTTTTTGGACACAGAATAATTACAACCAGGAATATTACAAATCATTTTAAGGAATATAAATGTACCGTTTGTGAGCTAGAGCTAACAAATGATGAAAAAGGAAAGAAAACATATCTGACACCCGAATTAAAAGATATAAATAATACTTTAAAAAGTTTTTGTTCAAAGAAAAATCTTCAGCATATTTAGTTGATTTAAATTATAATTCGATACTATTTCTTTCACTATAAAGAAAATAAAAAGGATGCTTCTTGCTGTAACTTAGTCACCATATTTTACTTTTTAAACAAAATCTGCATCAGCAAAAAAAGGACAAAATCTAAAATTCTAATTTCATGCCTGTACCTCGATTGTGCGATAAATCAGTTCAAGGGACTTGCTTCAAATAAATTATGCCTTTTTAGTTTTAATAACAAATCAGAATACTGCGGTTATTCAGTAAGTCCTATTATTTAATTTAGTACAACTTCTACTAAGGCAGATAGAATATTAAACCTTCCATTACTTTAGCAATTGGCGATTTTTTAATAAATTTACAAAGGTAAAAATACTTATTTACTAGTAATTTTGCATTTTTAAAACCGCTCCATAATGAACACTCTTATATTCAACGAAAGTCCTTTTAAAACGCTAATTTCCTTCCATAAACTAATCGAATCATTGGAAGAAATCACACTATCAGATGTTGATTATCGTTCTAATTATGCAAAGGCAGTATTAAAAGAAATTGAATTAATACCTGAATTCAGAACCGGTATTGCCGATTTATCTATCATTGAAAATAACAAAACACTTATAAAATATTTACTAGCTGATTTATTCCCTACTTCACTAACAAATAATGAAATCAAAGCTGTTACTATTCCGTTTCAAAATTTGACGTTTAATTATTCTCAACGATTCAAAAAAATATTAGATGCTGCAGGAGATTTTGATCTAACGATAAGAGATTTTAACGATGATCAGTTTTATATACTAAGTTGTATCTTAATATTAAATTCTTACTACGGTCAACAATTTGATTACAACAAACCGTTATTCTATGACATTCCTAATTCAAACGGAATTATAAATCATTATCGCATTCTCTACAATGCTGATTTTATTGAAATATATCCTACAGAAAAAGCAGTTCCATTATCCTCTGAAGACATTGACGAATTGATGGACAATTATAGTACTATCGATTTATGGAAAGAGAAATTCCCTTTAGAAAGTTGGATTCTAAAAGGTTTTGGAATAGTCACTCTTTACGATGCTACCAAGGAAAGTGCCATATCTAATTTGAAAACCAATCTTTTAAAATCTGAAAAAGGTCAAAATGACATTAATAAAAATTCAGACGCTATCTTTAAATCAATATTTAAAATTCCTGACTTAAGAATAGGACTTCTTATATATAATGAGGAAGAAGGTAAATTTATAAAACCTCCCTTTAAAAATGGGGAACTGGAAAGCTTCATTCTTTTGGATGAAAATGAAATTCCTTGTGAAAAAGCTTTTCTAGGATGCTCTTTTAGTACTCTATTAGAAGATAAAAAACCATTTTCAATTTCAAATGTGGAACATTTTTCTACTATTCCCGGTAATGAAATGTTTGCTAAACATTTACTAGCTCAGGGTATAAAAAGCTGCATTCTCGCACCTGTAATAAAAGACAATAAATTGCTAGGTATTATGGAACTCGTTTCATCACAACCCAGACAATTAAATAGCATCAATGCTAACAATCTAGATCTTATACTGCCGTATATCGTAGATACTTTGGAACGGTATAACACCGATTTAGAGAATCAATTAGAAGCTATAATTCAACGCGAGTACACTGCAATACACTCCAGTGTTTACTGGAAATTCAGAAATGAAGCACAAAAATATTTCCAGACAAACACCTCTAATAAGGATTATATATTTAAGGAAATTGTTTTCAAAGAAGTGTATCCTTTGTATGGTCAGATTGACATCAAAGGTTCCTCTGAACACCGAAATGCAACTGTAAAAACTGATTTAAAAAACCAGCTGAATGTCCTATCTGCCATTTTAGAAAATTTAGAAGTAAACAGCACGCTTCCTTTACTAGAGCAACGAAAATTTGAAATGCAATCCTACGCTAAAGAATTGCAATTAGAATTAAAAGCAGATACAGAGCAACAGATTCAAAACTACATTCAAAAAGAAATACACCCCATTTTATCCAATTCACAAATTGAGGGCGAGTGCCAGTTATTAATAAATAGCTATTTTGAAGACTTAGATCCAAAAACTGGTCTGTTTTATCAAGCACGGAAAAAATTTGATGACGCCATGTCCATCATCAATAAAAAAATGGCTACCGTTTTAGACAAAGAACAAGTGGAGGCACAGCATATCTTTCCGCATTATTTCGAAAGATTTAAAACCGATGGAGTTGAGCACAATCTCTATATTGGTGCTTCAATTGCGCCTTCACAGCCTTTTGATTTAATGTATCTGAATAATTTAAGATTGTGGCAACTTCAAACGCTGTGCAAAATGGAATTAGAACATCATCAGCTTAAATCAGCATTGCCCTATGAACTAGATGTAACTTCCTTGATTTTAGTTTTTAGTTCTCCTATCTCTATTCGTTTTAGAATGGATGAAAAACGTTTTGATGTTGACGGTACCTATAATGCCCGTTATGAAGTGGTTAAAAAACGTATTGATAAATCCAACATCAAAGGAACAACCGAAAGAATTACCCAAAAAGAGAAAATTACGATTGTGTACTCCCATAATTATGAAGAAACAGAATACTTAAAATATATCAAGTTCTTGCAATTTAAAGGAATCCTTGAGCCAACAATAGAGCAATTTGACGTCGAAGAATTGCAAGGTGTTTCTGGGCTTAAAGCACTACGAGTAAAAGTTTCAAATACTGTTGACCAAAACTCCCCTGACAAGAGATATACTTATCAGGAATTGCTAGACGAGTTGAATTAAATCCTAACGGAATTAAATGCTATTACAAAAGCGATGACTGAAATTATTATTCCAATCATAAAAATATTATAAGTAATCCTTAATAATCTATATTTTTTTTCGAGAACGATACCCAGAAAATACAAGTCTTTAATCAAGGAGTTGTATAAATAGGCATTGTCTTTCATCATCTCATTTACGGCCCATTCGTATTCGACTAAAGGCATTTTATAAAAGTTCCCAAAAAACAGTAAGTTCACTTTTTTATCTTCTATATCTTGTCTTGTAAAAGTTCCAGTAGTCACTTTGGGACGTGTTGAAAGTATCGCGAAAATTATTGATACCACGCTAAAAATCAGCATTATAAAAGTTGGAACTATTAAATGAACATTATTAGCATTGTCTAATTTTGGAATCAAAGAAGACAATGCAATCGAGATGATAATTGCGTTTACCGATAATAAAATATTGGCTTTACTATCTGCAATTCCGCTTAAACGAGTATGATTACTTAATGTTATTCTGAACAAAGTATCAACTCCGCGATCTGGTTTTACTTTCTTATCTTCCTTTTTAGTTTTCTTTTTTTTAATTTTAGTTACTTCCAGTGAATCGCTACTATCGTTTTGCATATTTTGTATTTCTTGTTCAATTACTTTAATATTTTTTTCTTTTAGAATCTGCCAATTTTCAATGGCAAATTCAGTATAATATACGTGACGCTGAGATAACATTCGCAAGTTTTCTTGAGCCCATTCTAAATCAGTATATTTTACTTTATTTGTACTTTCCCATTCCCTTCTTAGTAGATTGCATTTTATTGGATAATCTTCCTTTGTAAAATGAAAAAAATCAGCATCCTTGATTATTTTTTCAAGAAGAGATTGAGGAACATGATCGAAAATAGTTGCTTTTATAATACTAGAAACTTGTTGTATATATTCATCTGATTTATCTTTTTCCTTTAAAAAATCAGAAACAATATCTATGCTATGATTTTCATGGTTTTGGCATCCATAGATATATCCAGTATCGTGAAACCAAGCTGCTACAAGTACTATTTCATTTTCCAGCGGACTTAATTCCTCCTCTTTAGAAAGTTCTTGAACTGCAGTTACTACTTCTAAAGTATGGTTGTAATCATGATAGAAATATAAAACAGAAAGTTTATCTTTGAGTAATTTACAAACAAAATATTCGGCTTCTTCTATAAGATTCATATGTAAATTTTTATACTACTAAATTATGAAATTGTTTTCGGATAATCGTTTCTTCAAAAATAAAATATTTCAATCGCTCACTTTATTTTTAGTTTTATTGCAGTCCTGTGCGACACATCATTCGCAATTTGGAAATAAGATTGAAAATCCTGTGGCCGATAGTGCAACTGATACTTCAAAAATTGCCCATACTCTCTTTTTAATTGGTGATGCAGGAAATGCCGACGAAGAAAATGCTAAAAACGTATTAAACTCGCTTCATGAAAAGCTTGTTCTAGCTAATAAACACAGTACACTTCTATTCCTAGGAGATAATATTTATCCAAAAGGAATGCCTCAAAAAGAAGACAAAATAAATTATGAAATCGCCACAAAAAAGCTTGAAAATCAATTAAAAATTTCAAAAAATTTCAAAGGAAAAACTATTTTTATCCCAGGAAATCACGATTGGTATAACGGCATAAAAGGATTAGAACGACAAGAAAAAATAATTACGGATTACTTTGATGATAAAGGTTCATTTTCTCCCAGAAAAGGGTGCCCCATTGCAGATGAGAAAATAAATGACAACTTACTTCTTATTACAATTGACAGTCAATGGTTTCTTGAAGACTGGGATAAAACTCCAACACTAAATGATGATTGTTCAATTAAAAGTAGAGAAGCTTTTTTTGAAGAATTAGAAAGCATCTTAAATAAAAACAAAGATAAAACAGTCATTATGGCGTTGCATCATCCATTGATGACTTATGGCAGTCATGGCGGACAATTTTCTTTAAAAAAACAGATTTTCCCATTAAAACAAAAAATCCCTTTACCAGTTATAGGCTCCCTTATTAACTTACTGAGAAAAACCTCTGGAATTAGCCCTCAAGATATTCAAAACAAACAATATACTGCTTATGTAAAACGAATAAAAACTCTTCTACAAAGCCAAGATAATGTAATTGTGGTTTCTGGTCATGATCATAATTTACAATATATTGACAACGATAATATCAAGCAAATCATTAGTGGTGCAGGATCTAAATCTGAGGCAGCCAGAGCTATAAATCCTAATGATTTCTCCTACGGAAAAAATGGGTATGCCACATTAGATATATATAAAAATGGCAAAACAGCAGTTTCATTTTACGGTAGAGATAACAATCAAACTCAATTACTTTTCAGAAAAACAGTACTTTCTCCTAAGAAAGAATTCAAAGTTAATTATGCAACCCAATTTTCTTCAACAGAAAAAACATCAGTTTACACGCCTGAAATGATTGACAAAAGTGCTACTCATAATTTTATTTTTGGTACCCATTATCGAAAATATTATGGCACTTTAATAGAATCAAAAGTAGCAACACTAGACACGCTCTATGGAGGCCTGACACCTGAAAGAGCTGGCGGTGGTCATCAATCTATTTCACTGCGACTCTCTGATCCTGATGGCAAAGAGTATGTAATGCGTGCTGTAAAGAAAAGTGTGGGACGCTTTTTGCAAAGTGTTGCTTTCAAAGATCAATATGTAGAACATGAATTTAAAAATACCTATGCTGAAAATTTTCTGTATGATTTTTATACCACCGCACATCCTTATGCGCCTCTGGCCGTTGGTAATTTAGCGGATGGAGTTGGTGTCTTCCATACAAATCCTCATTTGTACTATATTCCAAAACAAAAAGCATTAGGAGCCTTTAATACTGATTTTGGTGACGAATTGTATTTAGTTGAAGAGCGTCCTTCCGAAAGTCAAAAAGACCTAAAGACCTTTGGAAAACCAGATGATATAATTAGCACCGAAGATTTACTAGAGAACTTACACAAGGATGAAAAATATACGGTTGACGAAAGCGAATACATAAAAGCGCGTTTATTTGATATGCTCATCGGTGACTGGGACAGACATTATGATCAATGGCGCTGGGCCGAATATAAAAAAGACAATAAAGTTATTTATAAGCCTATTCCTCGTGATAGAGATCAAGCTTTTTCTAAATATGATGGCGCCTTGCTTTCTATCCTGATGAATATTCCGGCGCTTCGTCATATGCAAACATTCAAGGATAACATTAAGAATGTTAAATGGTTCAATAGAGAACCGTATCCCTTAGACCTTGCTTTTTTAAAAACCGCTACCGAAAAAGACTGGATTGCACAGGCGAAATACATTCAAAAAAACCTATCTAATGAAACTATAGACCACGCTTTTGATAATTTACCCAAAGAAGTACAAGACGAGACGATTGACCAAATAAAGCAGAAACTAAAATCAAGAAGAGCACAGCTAGTAAAATATGCTAGCGAATATAATCGTGTATTACAAAAAACGATTTTGATTGTTGGCACCAATAAAAAAGACAAATTTATAATTCATCATGTTGCTAAAAATAAAATTGAAGTTCGTGTTTATCGAATAAAAAAAGAGGGCGATGAATTAGAGTATACTAAATTATTCAATGGCTCTAAAACTAAGAATATCTGGGTGTATGGCTTAGATGATGATGACGAATTTGAAGTTATGGGAAATAAAAAATCTAGAATAAACATTAGACTTATTGGTGGACAGAACCATGATGTCTATACAATTACAAATGGTCATAACACTAAAATCATTGATTTTAAATCAAAAGAAAACAGCTTTAACCTTGACTCAAAAACTAAGAAGTTCCTGACTGATGATTATGAGTCAAATCTTTATGATTATAAGAAACCAAAATACAATGCTTTTTCAGGTATGCCAACTATTGGTTTTAACCCTGATGACGGAATAAAACTTGGTATTATTGCAAACTACACTATCAATCACTTTAAACAAAATCCGTATACCCGAAAACACACTTTAAAAGCTAATTATTATTTTGCAACAGAAGGGTTTGAATTACTATACAACCTTCATACACCTAAAATAGTTGGTAATTGGGACTTTAATTTAGAATCCCAAATTACAAGTCCAAATTTTGCCATTAACTATTTTGGTTATGGAAATAACAGTCTAAATAATGAAGAGTTATTTGGTATGGATTATAATAGAGTTCGCATTAGAATGCTCAAAATAGCACCGCAAATTAAAAAAATAGGCCTTTATGGAAGCACTATTCTTTTTCAAACATCCATTGAAAGTTTTGATGTAGAGCGTACAAATAATCGTTTTGTAGCAATTACAAACAGTGTACACCCCAGGGTTTTTGATAGTCAACAATTTGCTGGAGCAAGTATAAAATACAGTTATGAAAACTATGACTCCCCTTCATTTCCAACCATGGGAATGGGGTTTTCAATAGGTGGAAGTTGGAAAATAAATCTTAACGATACAAAACGTAATTTTCCTGCTATAGAATCTAAACTTAATTTTAACCATAAAATTGATTCGAATGGGAAACTTGTGTTGGCCACTCTATTAAAAGGGAAAGCAATCTTGAACAATAATTATGACTTTTATCAAGGAGCAACTTTAGGAGGTGATTATGATTTAAGAGGCTTTAGAAACCAGCGTTTTATAGGAAATCAATCTTTTTTTCAAAGTAGTGACATTCGCTATTCAATAGGAAAAATCAAGAATAGTATCGTTCCTATGTCGTATGGAATCTTTGGCGGTTTTGATTACGGAAGAGTTTGGCTAGATGGAGAAACCTCAAATAAATGGCATCAATCCTTCGGTGGTGGTATCTGGCTTAATGGTCTCAATATCCTGACGACAAGATTAACTTATTTTAAAAGTGCTGATGATGAAGGACGGATTACTTTTGGCTTAGGGTTGGGCTTCTAGTCTTTCTACCGTTGTTTCATAAAGAAAACCACCTATTTTTTTAGTCTTTTCATCAGCAATTAATAGTATTGAATTGTCTTTAAAACAAATAGCTTCTTTTTGCGAAAAATGATGCAGTTTAAGTTCACTTGCTTTTCCGGACAAGAAATCATCTGTAGTAAAACTTTTAAAAAGCCATACTTTACTATGACATAAAAGAACCACTTTAGACCCATCTGGACTTATGGCTGCACTAGTAATAGCATTGTTTTCAAAACTACCTCCGGTCTTGAATTCTCCAAGTAACTTTGCCTGATGATAACCTGCTTTATTAGGGATTTTATAAAGGAAAGTCGTGCCATCAAATTTACTACTTCTGTTTTTCGTAAAAAGATAAAAGTTATTCTTAAACTCAAAAAAAGATTCAACATCATATAAAAGATCCTTCTTCTTTGGCGGAAAATTTTTTTGCTCTGGATACTCAAATGAAATTTTATAAGAAGCGTTTATCGTATTCTTTAGTAAAGAATCTTTAGCAATTTTATAAATACATAAATCTTTTCTCTCATTGTCATTATTACCAAAGTCCCCTATATATAAATTTCCTTTGCTATCCTTAGTAATATCTTCCCAATCGATATTTTTAGCGTTTTGGATTGTGATGCTTTTCTCGAGTTTTCCCTTTGGGTTTAACCCATAAATCATATTAGCATTACCGCTATCTTCAAGAACCCAAAGCAAGCTAGATTGTGTTGCATAAGCTATTCCTGAAACTTCTTTTAATTTATTAGGTAGTGCATAAAGTGATGTTATTACTTTTGAATCTTGTTTACAAGACAAAAACAATATTGACAATAATACAATCGAGATTGGGTTTCTCATTTTTTGGAGAATTATGTGATAAAAACTTAACAACAAAAACCTAATTCATGAATTAAAAACCAGGTTTAAATAAATTGGGATTTTTATAGTTTCTGGTAACAAATCGAAAAGCTGCAGTCAAAACATTACCCATCCTTTTAGCATTTTTAAAATTCAAATCATTTGTAAATACATACAAATCATTCTTTAGTCGTTCCACATTTTCATCAGGGGCAATGAGATCATTTCCCATAATCTTTAATAGCCTTTTAATACGTGTTTCTGCCGATAAGATTCTCTTAGCCAATACAGATCGCTCTTCATCCTTATATTGTTCAATGGAACTATCCTGCAATTTATCTTTGACTAATTTTACCATTGGATAATTCTCCTTAAAGAATTGCGGTCTATAAATCTTGAAATTTCCCTCGTAACACTGCTGATCAAAATCGATGGGACGAATTCTATAAACGACCTGGTCAAAATCATGAATGGGGACAATTACATAGTTGTAAGACCTCATGTCACCTAAAAGGCGTATCATGCAGCGTTCATTAAACTTCACAAATTCTTTTGCTATTTGTGATTTTTCAGTTTCGCTACAATCATTCAAAAGTGTTTTTATAAATACATCTCCTGGAATCCCCATGATATGTTCTTCAATCAAAGTATCTTCATATACTAAAAAATTGATTTTATCTGGAGATAGAATGTGTTCTAGCTCTAGTCCATATACTCTTGAGGCATCCGCTTTCTTTACGTAAAAATGAGTGTAGTTGTCATTTAAAATATTTCTTACTTTTATTCGAAAAGGCTTCGAATTTCCAAAGGTGCAATAATCGATTGAATCTACATTCAAAAACTTAATAATGTCTAAATTTCCATCTGAATGCAAAAGCGAATAGATTTTTTTTAAAGTTAGATCAATTTCCATTCTTTCAAATTCATTATAATAAACCCTTATCCATAGGGTATCTTCTTCATGCTTATCGTAGACGTTTATAAAACCTGAGAAACGTAATAAATCATCATAAATAACAGGAACTTTTGAAATACGATCAAAACGACCTAAATAATCAAAAAGGGCATTATTTATAGGATAGGATGGTTTTTTAAACAGTACTTCAGAATCGCTCATTACAGTGGATTTAATGCAAATTTACATCAATTTATAAGTAAAAAAGAATAAAACACAAACTTCTTAATTTATTCCAAGCATTAGATACCCATATCCGAACTCTTCACAATTATATTTAGTATCCACAATCCCAACGAAGTAGCGTAAGAAAAAATTTATACTGAAATATTTAAAACAAACGACATTAAAAATAAAATACTGATCTACAATAACTTAAAATAAAAATAACTTCAAAGCATTAAATCACCAACAACTTATTTGTTAAAAAAAAACAGTAGGGAAAATATTTATTCTACATTTGAAAGCCCCCAAGGCAAAATCGATATTCAAACCTACTATGACTGACCAGGATGATATATATGTTAAAGCAGCGGCATCTGCTAAAATTGGTATATGGAAAATAGACATTAAAGCCAATGTGGTTTATTGGGATACAGTTACAAAAAGCATTCTTGAAGTTTCTGAAGATTTCCAACCAATAAAAGGATATGCTATCAATTTCTTCTCAGAGGGAGATATGAGGACGCGATTCGAAATAAATATAAAAAAAGCAATCGAGGAAGGAATTTCATTTCACGAAAAATTCCAAATTACAACAGCTAAAAACAACATCAGATTTATCGAATGTGTTTGCCAGGTCGAATTCAAAAACGGCGAACCAGCTCATTTAATAGGTACTTTTCAGGACATTACAAAAGAGCAAAACCTGATTCACAAACTAAAATTAAGTGTAGAAAAATTCTCTTCTATCTTTTCCAGTGCCAATGATGCTATTATCATTATTGACTCTGCAACGGGAATTATTACAGACTGTAATGCAAGATCTTATGAACTTAGTGGCTATGACTGTTCAGAACTATTGGGTCTTCATAATTCAGAACTTTTCCAGCCTGATAAAAGGAAACAAATTAGAATCTTTCTTGCAAATCAATTAAAAAAAGATACCCATTTTGTAAATGAGACCTACTTAAAAACAAAGAATGACACTGTTATTCCAGTGGAAGTTGCCTCAGGCAAAAAATTTATAGTAGATAATCACACCTACCTAGTTTGTTTTTTTAGAAACATAAGTGATCGTAAAAATGTTGAAGCCAATCTAAACATGCTATCTCTTGCAGCATCTGAAACTACCGACACCATTGTCATTGCTAATGCACAGGGAAAAGCAATTTGGGCTAACAAAGCCTATTTAGATTTGACAGGATTTAGTCTAGAAGAAGTAATTGACCACAGGCCAGGCTATAGGTCTAAAGGCCCTGAGACAGATCCTGACGCCACTGCCAAAATGAGGAAAGCGATTCAGAACAAAGAAAGCATAAAAATCACGATTCTTAATTACAATAAAAAGAAAGAAAAATATTGGTTTGAATTGAATATAACAACGGTATTTGATAACGAAAATAATTTTATAAACTTTGTTGGCGTAGGACGCGATGTCACTTTAAGGATAGAAAAAGAGATTGAACTTAAAAAACTCTTAGAAGTAACAAGTCAACAAAACAGCAAACTATATAATTTTGCACATATTGTTTCCCATAATATCCGATCACACTCTAGTAATTTAGAAATGGTTGTAGACATCATTGAGAACTCTGAAACGGAAGCTGAAAAACTTTCATACTTTGATTTATTTAAGGAAGGAACTGCAAAACTTTCTGAAACAATTGAATATTTAAACGAAATAATAACTATTCAGCAGAAAACAAATATTCAAAAGACAACCATTTGTTTAAAAGACGAAATCCAAAAAACAAAAATGGCGCTGAGATTAGCGATTAAAGAAAGTCAAATATCAATAACTGATGCTATTCCTGATGATTTAATGGTGAGTGTAATCCCTGCTTATTTAGATAGTATTTTACTTAACTTATTCACAAATGCCATAAAATATAAATCTCCAGACCGCAAAGCTTTTCTTAAAATTAATTACGAAATCAATGAACATCAAACTATCATAAGCTTTAAAGACAATGGATTAGGATTAGATTTGAAAAAAAACGGGCATAAATTATTTGGAATGTACAAAACATTTCATGGTAATGAAGACGCTAAAGGGATAGGATTATATATAACTAAGAATCAAATAGAGGCTATGGATGGTAAGATTGAAGTTGAAAGCGAAGTAGGTTCTGGTAGTACTTTTAAAATTTTTATAAATGAAAAATAAAACAACCTATATAATCGATGACGATAAATTATCGATTAAATTAATGAGTATGTTGATTTCAAAAAATAAATTTTGTCAAGAAATAATATCGTTTCATAATTCACAAGAAGCTTTAAATGAGCTGACAAAGAATTGTAGTGATTCCGCAAGCCTCCCTGACGTAATTTTACTAGATTTAAATATGCCCCTTTTAGATGGATGGCAATTCCTTGATGAATTTGTACAATTGCCCATTAAGAAAGAAATCTCCATTTTTATTGTCACTTCTTCCATTGATCCTTCTGATATCGAAATGGTGAAAAAATATGCAATTGTAAAAAACTATATCATGAAACCAATTACCGCACAAAAATTAGAAGACGCATCCAAGTTAATCGAATAGCAAACTAATTTTGGTAAAACGGTAACAATTCCCTATTTTGATCGTCCTACTTATAATATAAAAACGAACATTTTGGAAACCATCCTTTCTATTAAAAATCTCAGCAAACGCTACGGAAGCGTACAAGCCTTAAAAGATATTTCTTTCGAAATAAAAAAAGGCCACGTTTATGGTATTCTAGGCCCAAACGGAAGCGGAAAATCAACAACACTTGGTATTGTTTTAAACGTCGTCAATAAAACCTCGGGAGAATACAGCTGGTTTGATGGAAAAATGGAAACTCATGAAGCTTTAAAAAAAGTGGGGGCAATTATCGAAAGACCCAATTTCTACCCCTACATGACGGCACAAGAAAACCTGAGACTAGTTTGTAAAATCAAGGATATCAGTTATGCTAAAGTTATGGAAAAACTGCAACTTGTAGGCTTGGATGATAGAAAAGACAGTAAATTTAGCACTTTTTCTTTAGGAATGAAACAACGTTTAGCGATTGCATCTGCCCTATTAAACGATCCCGAAATATTAATTTTAGATGAACCTACTAATGGCTTAGATCCTCAGGGAATTCATCAAATTAGAGATATCATAAAACAGATTGCCTCACAGGGAACTACTATTTTATTAGCCTCTCATCTATTAGATGAAGTCGAAAAAGTGTGCACTCATGTTTTAGTGTTAAGAAAAGGACTCGTTCTCTATTCCGGAAGTGTGCATGGTATGTCTTCCAATGAAGGTTTCTTTGAATTAAAGGCAGAAGATACTGCGAATTTGATCCAAGTTTTAAAAACGCATCCTGCCCTAGAGAGTGTTAAACAAGAAGAAGGGAAAGTTTTTGTATATCTAAAAAGTCCCTTAGAAGCCGCTGCTTTAAATAAATTCCTTTGTGAAAAAAATATTAATCTAAGCCATTTGGTAAAACGCAAACACAGTTTGGAAGAGCAATTTTTAGAATTGACAAAAAATGCAAAACCAATACTTAAAAACTAAAAAAAATGAAAAGATTATTATCAATTGAATTACAAAAAATATGGATGAATAAAGCCAGTCGTGTATTGACTTTGACCTACTTCATTTTACTTTCCTTTATAGCAATGATTGCGTCTATCAAATTTGACATTGGTTTTTTTAAAATTCATCTTGCAGAGATGGGTATATTCAACTTCCCTTTCATTTGGCATTTCAACACCTACATTGCTGCAATTTTAAAATTATTCCTAGCCATTGTTATCGTTTCCATGATGGCCAATGAATATAGTTACGGTACTTTAAAGCAAAATCTGATTGATGGTTTGAGTAAAAAAGAGTTCATTTTATCTAAATTTTTGACCGTACTTTTATTCTCATTTTGTTCTACTGTTTTTGTATTTATCATGAGTTTAATTTTAGGGTTTGTTTTCTCTTCTTATACAGAGTTATCCATAGTCTTTTCTGAAATGGAATATTTATTGGCATTCTTTTTCAAATTAGTTGGCTTTTTCTCCTTCTGTTTGTTTTTAGGAATATTGGTAAAGCGCTCCGCATTCGCCCTTGGATTTCTACTCGTATGGAACATAATAGAAGGTATTTTAAAAGGTATTTTAGTTTTCAAAATTTTCCCGGATAATAAAATAGCCGATTATATAACTCAATTTTTTCCATTAGAATCAATGTCAAATTTGATAGTTGAACCTTTTTCCAGATTATCTGTGATAAAAAATATAGGGTCACAAATTGGAGTAGACAGTATTAAAGATTATAGTGTTCATTTTTCATCACTATTAATTGTATTGTCATGGTCAATTATATTTATGTTGTTTTCTTATAAATTATTAAAAAACAGAGATTTATAGTACCTTTACTAGTCTATGAAATCCATAAAAGCCATATTACTTTTTATCTTTCTATGTTATTTTCCCGTTATGGGAAGTGCACAATCATTTACGGTAAACGATACCTACACTGAACAAAATCTCGTAGACATATTGACAAATAACAGTTCGTGTTCTACAACTTCAAATCCTAAAGTCTTGGGAGATACTTTTTCAGGAACTCAAAATAGTCATGGCTATTTCAATTCAGGAACGAGTAGCTTCCCCTTTTCAGAAGGAGTGATTTTAAGTACCTGGAGCATTAGTAAAGCCGTTGGCCCCTTCGATGTGACAAATACAGGTGGAGGAAATATCTCTTGGAAAGGAGACCCAGAGTTAGAACAAGTATTAGGTATTTCAAACACTTTCAATGCAACCGTTTTAGAATTTGATTTTGTACCGTTGACCAACTTCATCAGTTTTAATTTTATATTTGCTTCTAATGAATATCAAAGTTACTTCCCATGCGAATATTCAGATGCTTTCGCTTTTCTAATAAAAGAATCAGGAACAGCTGGTTACACAAATTTGGCAGTACTCCCTGGAACTAACACTCCTATTTCTTCACAAAATGTACATCCTTTAATTAACGACATAACCGATAGTAAAGGATTTCACAAAGGCTGCCCTGCAATAAATGAAACTTATTTTGGAGGTTTAATTACAAGTGCTCCTAATAGTAGTCCTATTAACTATAGTGGTCAAACAAAGAAAATTACTGCCCAAACAAACGTTGTTGCGGGAAAAACGTATCATATTAAATTAGTAATTGCCGATCAAGGTGGTAATTATTATGACTCTGCTGTTTTTCTGGAGGCAGGTAGTTTTAAATCTAAAATAGATTTAGGCACGGATCGGTTACTATCCACAAATAATGGTATCTGTTTTGGAGAGAATTATGTTATAAACACAAACCTACCCGTAACAAATAATTACAAATGGTATAAAAATAATTCTACTACTCCTATCCCTAGCGCGACTAAACCATCATATACCGTTACAGATGCTGGAACTTACAAAGTAGAATTAGATGTCCCTAATTGTATCTCATCAGGGGAAATAAAAATTGAATATGCTCCCGAAATTCTATTGAATAATACCACTTTAGTACAATGTGATGACAATGGCGACGGGGTCTCCATTTTTAACTTAACAAAAGTAGATGCTCAAATTAAAAATAATAATTCCTCATTAAGTCCAGTCGTTTATTATGAAACATTGGCTGAAGCCAAAGCATCCCTAAATCCGATTACAAATTCTTCGTCCTATGTGAATAAGTCTCAGAATCAAATTCTCTATGCAAAAGTTACAAACAGCTACGGTTGCAACAACTACGCCGAATTAACACTCCAAATTTCTAATAACGCTATTACACCGCCAAATCCTTTTAGAATCTGTGACGAAGATGCAAATCAAGACGGCTTATCTGCTTTCGATTTAAATACACAAATAACGCCAACCGTTTTAAACGGACCACCGGCAGGATTAAATGTAGAATACTATTTAAATTCAGCTGACGCTGTTTCTCAAAATAATGCACTTCCTAACGCATTCAATAATATAACTCCAAATCAGCAAATTATTTTTGCGAGAATCATAAATGGTTCCGATTGCTATGCTATTACTCCTATCACTTTAATTGTAGACACATTTAAGCCTCCAAATTTTGAAGATATAAATGCCAGTTTATGCAACGGCAATACGACAACGATTTCAATCAATACGGGTTTCTCTAGTTACCTATGGAATACTGGAGAAATAACGACTTCGATAACCGTTAACACACCAGGTGATTACACCGTAAAAGTCACCGATTCGAACGGATGTGAAGCAAACAAAACATTTCATATCAAAGCGTCGGGGATTGCAACGATAACGGGAGCGATCGTAAATGAATTTGCCGGAAATGACAACTCAGTAGTACTTGAATATACAGGCTCAGGAGATTATGAGTTTTCACTTGACAGTACTTATTTTCAGGATGATCCTCAATTCACAGGGATTACCGCAGGATCTTATATCGCTTATGCTAGAGATAAAAATGGTTGTGGTTTATCAAATCCTTTTGCCATTAGTGTATTAGATTACCCGCGATTTTTTACTCCAAATGGAGATGGATATAATGATTTTTGGACTATTAAAAACCTTGATTTACTACCAAAATCAAAAATAATTATATTTAACAGATATGGTAAATTGCTCAAAGAAATAAGTCAGACCAGTATGGGATGGAATGGTACATTTAATGGCTCTGAGTTACCTGCTAATGACTATTGGTTTAATTTAACTTTTGAAGACGGAAAAATCATAAAAGGCCATTTTTATTTAAAAAGATAATATTTATTTTGCTATTTTTAGTGCATGAAAAAAACTTTACTAATTTTCTTTACTTTTTTATCTATAAGCTGTTTCGCACAATTTAGTAAAACACATTATATTCCACCTTTGTCCGGTTCAGATCTTATTGCTGCTCAAGATCAATATCTATATATCTCAACACCGAGTACTACTGCGGTAAATGTTAAAATTAACGCATTAGGAGCTGGTATTATTAATATTCTTGTTTCTAAAGATACTCCTTATGTTTATAACATAGGTTTTGGAACGGATTCACAATTGCACGTAAGTCCTTATTTATTGAATACTCCTTTATCAAACAAAGGATTTATAATTGAAGCCGACAACTTAATATACGTTGCTGCAAGAGTGATGGCAGGAAATTACAATCAAGCAGGGTCACTTGTTTCTAAAGGAATTTCAGCTATTGGAAATGAATTTAGGGTAGGCGCTTTTGTGAATACTGAAACAACGAATAATGCTGCATTCAGATATACTTTTTTATCCATATTAGCTACTGAAAATAATACTGTGGTGGATTTTAGTGGAATTAAAACGGGAGTAACTTTGGTTGGAAATATCGCAGTTGGAAATACGCCACCAAGTGTAACGTTAAATAGAGGTCAAAGCTATGTTTTAGCAACAGAAGATAATAGTATCGCAAATAAGGACGGATTAATTGGTGCCTTAGTTAAATCTAACAAACCCATTGTAATGAATTGTGGATCCTATGGAGGTACCAATGGGAATATCAATAACAATCTAGATTTAGGATTTGACCAAATTGTCTCTGCAAAAAACATTGGAAATGAATATGTTTTTGTTCGTGGATTTGGGTTAGATATTTTAGAGCGTCCATTGCTTGTTGCGCATGAAGATAACACTTTCGTTTATCTAAATGGAAGCGCTACTCCATATAACGCAACACCGCTTAATGCCGGACAATATATTATTTTTGATGGTACAAATTATTCAACCAATCAAAGTTTATATGTAAAAACCTCTAAAAATGTTTTCGCCTATCAAAGTGTTGGAAGTTCAAGTCAAGCAAATCAAGAAATGTTTTTTGTACCACCATTGAACTGTTCTACCCCAAATATAGTTGATAACATTCCATTTATAGAGCAAATAGGATCAACGACATTTACAACAAACAGCGGCTTAAATATTGTCACAGAAAAAGGAGCAACAATAGAAATTTCGATAAACGGCATTAAACAACCTATAGGGGTGGCTCCAAAAGATGTAGTTGGGAATCCCAAATTTGAAACCTATGCGTTAAGCGGCTTGACAGGAAATATTGGTGTCTATTCATCTAAACAAGTCTATGTGTCTTATTTTGGTTCAAACAGTGCTGCCACATATGGCGGCTACTATTCTGGATTCGATCTAAAACCAGAAATTATTTCGGATAAAATTGCCGTAACGAATACTTCTTGTATTCCAAATATTATCTTAAAACTGAACTCTTTATCTTCTTATGATACTTTTCAATGGATTTTTAATGATAGTGATATCCCAAGCGCAGTAACTAATACATATCCTCCGACACAGCCCGGCTATTATCAAGTCAGGGGTAGTATTTCTGGTTGTGGAATACCGCAGCTTTCAGATAAAATACCAGTAAGTATTTGTACTCCTGATACAGACACTGATGGAACAAATGATAACATTGACATTGACTTAGATAACGACGGGATTACAAACTGCACCGAATCCTACGGAAGTCAAGGTATCGACATTTCAAATATAGCTAACGGTACGATTTCTAAAGACAATTACAGTAATCCATTTAGCGGAACACTAACTTCTAATGGCTCAACTACACCTACAATCTTTGCAGGTAAAACAAATGGAGATTTTACTACTGAAGTTTCATCTGGTAACGGAAACTACCTGACTTATACTATGAATTTCACTACACCAGTGTCGCTAGCTTTAGAATATATTAAAGTTGGAAACAGTAGCGATTTATTAAACTCAAATTCCGAATTTATTTTAAAATCCCCTACAAATAAAACCATTACAGTATTGAATCCAGATAATCAATTGTTAATTGACACCAATTACGACGGGATTTTTGAAAGTAACATAACCGACTTTTCTTCCTTTGAAATCCGTTTTAGACTTAATAGTGTTATACCATTAGCAGCTGGAACAGGAACCTTTAGTTTTCGTTCCTTTATGACCGAATCAATTTCTTTTACACATAAAAACTTATCTGACACACAAGTTAACAAAGGTTCATTCACCATTTTGGCCACCTGTATTCCTAGTGACACCGATTTGGATGGCATCCCTGATCAATTGGATTTCGATAGTGATAATGATGGGATTCCTGATACTATTGAAGCTCAAGGAACCACAGTAAAAACTATTTCAAATATAGACATCAATAAAAATGGTCTTGACAACGCTTTTGAACCGGGGTTTTCTCCTATAGACACTGATAATGATGGGATTCCTGATTTTTTAGATTGGGATAGCGACAATGATGGAATCTATGATACAATAGAGACAGGAAGTTTGGCAGCGGACACTGATGGGGACGCAATTAAAGACTATCGAGAACTAGACAGTGATAATGATGGCTGTAATGATGTCATAGAAGCTGGGTTTACAGATTCTAATGGCGATGGATTATTAGGCTCAATTACACCACCAACTGTTGATTCTAAAGGAATTGTAACAAGCCGGACTAATGGCTATACTCCTCCAAATGCTAACTATACGACTGCTGCACCTATAGTAATTACAACCCAGCCGATTGTTGCAGCAACTTGTGAACTACAAAACGCCACGGTTACAGTCGCGGATAATGGCGGTAATACCTACCAATGGGAACTTTCAACGAACGGAAGTACGTGGACTCCCATAACTAATAATGCAACCTACTCACAAGAAACAACTAATTCATTATTAATTACAAGTGTAAAAAATACTATGAACGGCTATAAATATCGTGTTCAACTTAAAAAAGTAGGGAATTCATGCGACTTACTTTCCTCAGAAACAACATTAACCGTTTATGCTCTACCTGTCGTTACTAATGTTACTATTATTCAGTGTGACGATGATACAGACTTATATACTTCATTTAATTTAACCGTTAAAAACAACCTGATTTCATCAAATTATTTGTTCGAAAATTTTACTTATTACAAAACGCTACTTGGAGCTCAAACGGCAGATCCAACACAATATATTTCAACTCCTTTGGCTTTTGATAATACAACAAGGGATATTTTTGGTGTTATGAAAGTTTGGACTAGAGCTGTAAATTCTAATGGATGTTTCAGTGTAGCTCAACTTAACTTAAAGGCTGTAGCTACACAAATTCAAAATACAATAATACCTTATACGGAGTGTGACGATTTCTTAGATATAAACGGGAATAACACCGCAAACAATGACAAAAGAGATGGGGTTACCTCTTTTAATTTTAGCAGTGCCGCTACTTATTTAAGGTCTTTAGTGCCATCCACTTATTCTATAACTTTCTATCGAAATCAAGCCGACGCCCTAGCCGAAATTAATGTTATCGCAGATATTTCAAATTACAGGAATATTGGTTATGAAAACACGCAACAAATTTGGGGTCGAGTGGACAGTGATATTGATAATGCTTGTTATGGTTTGGGGCCTTATATTAATTTAATGGTCGAGGCATTACCCTTTGCAAATCCTGTGACAATACAACGACAATGCGATGATAATCAAGATGGAATTTTAACTTTTAACACCGCTACGCTTGAAGCTTCCCTACTAAACGGACAAAGTAATGTTACCGTTACTTACTTAGATGCAAATAATGATCTTCTGCCAAGTCCATTCCCAGCTACATTCACAACTGCTTCGCAAACCATAAAAGCAGTAGTAATTAATAATACAACATTAGCATGTTATGATGAAACTCTGATTAAATTTATAGTAGATGATCTACCGGAAGCTTTTGCAATTACTACTTCCTTAACAACAGCGTGTGATGACGAGCCAAACCCTTTACTTCAAGATGGAAAATTTCCTTTTGACACATCAACTTATGAGACAACAATACTAGCAGGACAAACAGGAATGACTGTAAAGTACTTTGATCAAAATGGGGATTTGCTATCTAGTCCCCTACCCAATCCTTTTGTTACGGGAACACAAAATATAATTGTTACAGTTGAAAACACAGTAAATACAACTTGCGCCGCCACAGTAACTATTCCGTTTATTGTTCATGCGTTGCCAAACATTGAATTAAACAGTGACGGTAGCGAAAATGAATTAGTGTGTTCAAATCTACCCACCTTTTTTGTTAAATTGGATGCGGGAATTCAAGACGGAAGCCTACCAAGCAATTATACATACGTATGGACTAAAGATGATGTAACTTTACCTACTCAAACTACTGAATTTTTGGATATAAATGAAGCTGGAACTTACACTGTGAGAGTAGCTAATCTAAGCGGTTGTGACAAAGTACGAACTATAAAAGTTACCGCTTCAGATATAGCACATATTCAAAGTATAACTGTTGTGGATTTAGCAAACATCAATACCGTTACCGTAAACAATACAGGTCCAGGAAAATACGAGTATAGTTTAGACGAACCTAATGGTCCATTTCAATCATCAAATTTCTTTGACAATGTACCAGCCGGAATTCATCAAGTATATATAAATGATATAAATGGATGCGGAACTGTTAGCAAGATTATAGCAGTATTAGGTGTCCCAAGGTTTTTCACTCCTAATGGAGATGGTTATAATGATTATTGGAATTTAAAAGGAGTAAATGCAAGTTTCAATTCAAATTCAACGATTTTCATCTTCGACAGATACGGAAAACTTCTCAAGCAAGTTGCTCCTACATCTCAGGGATGGGATGGTACTTTCAATGGATTACAACTCCCCTCAGATGATTACTGGTACACTATTAAACTTGAGGACGGAAGAGCCGTAAATGGACATTTTAGCTTAAAAAGATAAAACAAACTCATATTTCTGAAATAAACTACTCTGCACTTTCAGTGTGGAGAGTGGTTTTAGAAAAACTGGAAATCCCACTTATCTTTTTAATCAAAAACTACTTTGAATTATTAATTCTATGTTTTTTCCTCCTATGTTCTAGATGTTCATTTACCATTATCATTAAATATACTTATCACGTACAAACCTATTCAAAAATCTATACTCAAACACTAAAGAGAGCATTTATTTCGCGTATGCCAAAGCATTAAATACACAGTCATAAATGATTCATATCTTAGACTAATAAAGGATCTCATACTTTGCAATAAACTTGCAACTCACATTTAATTAGCAAGCATAAAAAAAGCCATTCTTTCGAATGGCTTTTTTCTATAAAATAATAAAATTAGATTTTATATCTTTTTCTATCTGTTTCTGTCAAATATATTTTTCTCAAACGAATAGATTTTGGAGTTACCTCTACATATTCATCTTTTTGAATGTATTCTAAAGCTTCCTCTAATGAGAAAATGATTGGTGGAATAATTCTAGCTTTTTCATCATTTCCAGAAGAACGTACGTTAGACTGTTTTTTAGCCTTAGTTACGTTAACACACATATCATCGCTACGTGAATTTTCTCCAATTACTTGACCTTCATAAATTTCATCATTAGGATTAACGAAGAATTTACCACGATCTTGCAATTTATCGATGGAATAAGGAATTGCTTTACCATTTTCCATAGAGATCAAAGAACCATTGTTACGTCCAGGAATAGCACCTTTGAAAGGCTCATATCCTATGTAACGATGTGACATAATTGCCTCACCAGCAGTAGCAGTCAACAATTGATTACGCAATCCGATAATTCCACGAGACGGAATATTGAATTTTATAATCATACGTTCTCCTTTTCCTTCCATGCTCAACATTTCTCCTTTACGGATTGTAACAAACTCTACAGCTCTACCTGAAAGATTCTCAGGTAAATCGATTGTTAACTCCTCAATTGGTTCACATTTTTTACCATCAATTTCTTTAATGATAACTTGTGGTTGACCAATTTGTAATTCATATCCTTCTCTTCTCATTGTTTCAATAAGAACAGACAAGTGAAGTACTCCACGACCAAAAACCATAAACTTATCAGCTGAATCAGTTTCACCTAATTTCATTGCTAAGTTTTTCTCCAATTCTTTATTTAATCTATCTCTAATATGACGAGAAGTTACAAATTTTCCTTCTTTACCAAAGAAAGGAGAGTCATTAATCGTAAACAACATACTCATTGTAGGCTCATCAATAGCAATTGATTTTAGAGCTTCCGGATTTTCAAAATCAGCGATAGTATCTCCAATTTCGAAACCTTCAACACCAACAATCGCGCAGATATCTCCCGCAATAACCTCTTGTACTTTCTTACGACCAAGACCTTCAAAAGTATGAAGCTCTTTAATTCTAGATTTAGATATTGTACCATCTCTTTTTACTAACGAGATTGGCATACCCTCTTTCAAAATACCTCTTTCAAGACGACCAATAGCGATACGACCTGTAAAAGCAGAAAAATCTAAAGAAGTAATCAACATTTGTGGAGTTCCTTCAGAAACTTTAGGAGCTGGAACATTAGCGATAACCATATCTAATAATGCTTCAACATTATCAGTAACGTTTTCCCAATGGTCAGACATCCAGTTATTCTTAGCAGAACCGTAAACTGTTGGAAAATCCAACTGCTCCTCTGTTGCTCCTAATTCAAACATTAAGTCAAAAACTTTTTCATGAACTTCTTCAGGAGTACAGTTTTCTTTATCAACTTTATTAATAACAACGCATGGCTTTAAACCAAGGTCTAATGCTTTTTGTAAAACAAAACGAGTTTGGGGCATAGGCCCTTCAAATGCATCCACAAGTAGACAAACACCATCAGCCATATTCAATACACGCTCTACCTCACCACCAAAATCGGCGTGACCGGGAGTATCAATAATGTTGATTTTTGTTCCTTTGTACTGAACAGAAACATTTTTAGAAGTAATGGTAATACCTCTTTCACGCTCTAAGTCGTTGTTATCAAGGATTAAGTCACCTGTGTTTTCGTTGTCACGAAATAACTGACAGTGATACATAATTTTATCAACCAAAGTTGTTTTACCGTGATCGACGTGGGCAATAATTGCAATGTTTCTAATAGATTCCATCTGTGATTTTTAATGGCTGCAAAGGTACACTTTATTTTGATATAAAAAATATTTATACAATACTTTACATATAGTTAACGTTTTAGATATTAATTGTGAGTTAAAAATAAGTGCGTAAAGGTGTCTTAAATTTCATTATAATTAATTACATTTGAGTGATGAAAAGCAAAACTAACCAGCTAACTATAACATATATCCTTATAGCCGTCTTCGTGGCTATCGTTTTTTACAAAATTTCCATAAAATACTATTATCTAGATTATTACAAAATTTTTAATTTTACAAAAGACCTCGCTTTAGTTTTTTTAACAGGCATGACCTTTAGATATATTCTATCCAAAAACGATAATAGAAACAAAATTATTTTTGAAAAACTCAAGAAAACCAACGACGAAATTAAGGAGTCAAATGAAAAATATGACATCGTTGCTAAAGCAACTAGCGATACGATTTGGGACTGGAAAATCCAGAAAGACAAACTCTTTTGGAACAAGGGAATAAAAAGCATTTTTGGATATGATCAAGATCAGGTTGGAGAAAGTTCAAAATGGTGGTTTGACAACATACACCCAGAAGATAGCATTAAAATGTCGATTAAATTATATTCTTTTATAGAACAAAAAACCGAAAATTGGCAAGATGAATACCGCTTTAAATGCGCTGACAACTCTTATAAATATGTACTTGACAAAGGATTTCTTCTAAAAGATGAAAATGGAAAGGCAATTAGAATGATTGGTGCCATCCAAGATATCACAAAACAAAAGAAAGAAGAACTCCGACTTAAATTATTAGAAACCTTAATTGTTCAAACAAAAGACTCAATAATTATTACAGAGGCTAATTTTAACAAAACTAAATTACCCAAAATAGTTTACGTAAATCCTGCTTTTTCAGTTATGACAGGTTATTCTGTTCATGAAATCACTGGAAAATCTCCAGATTTATTGAGAGGTATCAATACCGACAAGGATAATATCAAAAAAATAATAACCTCAATAAAAAACAGAGAAGAAAGCGTAATTGAAATAATTGCTTATAAAAAAAACGAAGAGGAGTTTTGGTTGCGATTTTCCATGATTCCGATTTACAATTCAGAAAACGAACTATCGCACTGGGTCTCGATACAAAGAGATGTCACTGAAGAGAAAAAGCAAGAAATAGAAAAAGAACACCTCATACGAGAGCTAACTAAAAACAACAAAGATTTAAAGCAATTTTCTTATATCACTTCCCATAACCTTAGAGCACCTTTATCGAACTTAACCGGCTTATTGAATTTAATAGAAGACATCCCCATTGAAAATTCAGAATTAAAAGAAATATTACATGGCTTCAAGAACTCAACCAACCTGCTAAACGAAACCGTAAACGACCTGACAAAAGTCATGATCATAAAAGACAACCCTTCTACTAAAAAAGAAGTAGTTGTATTAAAGGAAGTATTTGAAAAAATACAAAGCCAACTCATCTTTTCAAGTCACACCCATCAAACTATATTGAAAGTTAATTTTGAAAACGCCCCTTTATTAGAAGCCAATAAATCGTATATAGAGAGTATTCTACTGAATCTTTTGACAAATTCCATAAAATACAGATCAGAAAATAAAATTTTAGAGATATCGATATCTACACATCAAGCTGAAAATCAAGTAATCTTCATTTTTACAGACAATGGAATTGGAATTGATTTAGAAAGAAATCGAGATAAAGTTTTTGGGCTTTACCAAAGATTTCACAACTACCCCGATAGCAAAGGGCTGGGTCTGTACCTCGTAAAATCGCAAGTTGAAGCCATGGAAGGATCCATCAGTATTGAAAGCGAAGTCAATAAAGGAACTACTTTTACCATAACATTCAAAAACAACTAAAACAATGCTAGACTTAATTTTATGCGTTGATGACGACCCTATAACTCTAATGTTAAGCAAAAAAGTAATTTTCAAAACTACTTTTACACATGAAATAATTACAGCACAGAATGGAGAAGAAGCCCTTCAATTCTTCGACTCAATCAGACACAAAGGCGCGGATTTCAATACACGACCTCAGTTAATATTTTTGGATTTAAACATGCCTGTAATGGGCGGATGGGAATTCTTAGATTCTTTCAATAGCCTAGCTTATTCTGATTTTAATACTACCACAAAAATCGTGATCCTTTCGTCAACAATTGATCCAGCAGATTTAGAAAAAGCAAAAACATACCCCATGGTCATTGATTTTCTATCAAAACCCATTACTCTATCCATGCTGGATTATCTATCAAAAAAAGTATAATAAAAACTATTAAGACAGGAAGATAGTGCAATGAAAGACTCCGTGAAGCAAGTAGCAATATTACACTTAACTATTGTCGCTCCACAGGTTTTCAACGTGACAAAGGATCAAGACAAAATGTTGTGGGGAAATATTAAAATCTTGATATTTGTGTTTCCAAATTATACCAAATGCAAGACTCCTATAGCGAACTAATCAAGTTATTATTACCTGAAATCATTGTTGAATATTTTGAATTGACGTCTTACAAGAAAGGAGATGAAGTCTTGCATATATATCTTAAAGAGATAAATTCGATTCCTAAAGAATACAGACCGTATAAGTTAAGCTCAAAAGGCTTCTTTGATGAAATTACAGTTCAGGATTTTCCTATTCGGGGACATCAGGTATATCTGCATATTACTCGCA
>NZ_JBZXDY010000008.1:0-208 GCF_058725285.1 Flavobacterium sp. DW-iso2
ATTGAGTTTTTCCTTTTTAGGCTAACTAATATATATGCCTAATTTTTGCTACTCCACAGGTTTTCGTTATGATCCGTTGTTTTGTCTTCTTGGGCTAACTGATGTAGTACTCCGTAGGTTTGCGCCTTGATTCCTAAAAAATCTCCCACGATTCTTTTTATCTATAGGTATAAATAAAAAAAAGCTTCACATTGCTGTGAAGCTTTCT